>CALGIL010000346.1 GCA_937914895.1 uncultured Angelakisella sp. | reverse complement strand
ACCCACGCCCTTGGGGTCCGGGGGAACCCCGGCAATCTTTGGTTACTTTCCATTGTTGGAAAGTAACAAACAAGAAGCGGTCCCTGGCACAGCCAGGACGGACAACAGGAAAACCATATCCATGGGCCCCGCCGGAGGCAGAAGAAGGTTTGGGACTGCGCCCCGAAGAGTAAAGAAGAATAACTTTGGCTAAAAGCAGACCCCTGCCCGCAGGGCATCACCCCCGAAGGAAACCCTCCGCTTCTATACATCTCGTATAATTCTAAAAAATATCACATCATTTCGGGGCTTTCCCTTGACCACATCCTCCGGGGCTGGTATCATTTCCAGTATGGAACCAAGATGTGAAAACCTGTGTGGATAAGGGGGATGAAAATAATGCGGGACGGCTTTATCAAGGTGATGGCGGCCACGCCGGACATCCGGGTGGCCGACTGCCGCCACAATACCCAGGCCATCCTCGCGCTGATGCGCGGGGCCGCGGAGCAGGGGGTCCGGCTGCTGGTGCTGCCGGAGCTGTGCGTCACCGGATATACCTGTGGGGACTTGTTTTTGCAGGGCACCCTGCTCCAGGGGGCCTTGGACGCCCTGGCGGACATCCGCGCGGCCAGCGCGGGGCTTTCTCTGCTGACGGTGGCGGGGCTGCCCCTGGCGATGGAGGGCAAGCTGTACAACTGCGCCGCCGTGGTGCTGGAAGGCCGCATTCTGGCGGTCATCCCCAAGCAGAACATCCCGGGTTACGGCGAGTTTTACGAGGCCCGCCACTTTACCCCCGGCCCCCTGATGCCCCGGACCATCTCCCTGCTGGACGAGGAGGTGCCCTTTGGCAGCCGCATCCTGATGCAGTGCCGCCAGCTGCCGGACTTCACCCTGGGGGTGGAGATCTGCGAGGACCTGTGGGTGCCCGTCTCCCCCTCCGCGGCCCTGGCCGCCTCGGGCGCCACCGTCATTGCCAACCTGTCCGCCAGCGATGAGGTCATCGGCAAGGCGGACTACCGCCGAAGCCTGGTGTCCGGCCAGTCGGCCCGGCTGCTGTGCGCCTATCTGTACGCCGACGCCGGCCGGGGCGAATCCACCACCGACCTCGTCTTCAGCGGCCACAACCTGGCGGCCGAAAACGGGGCGGTTTTGGCGGAAAGCGCCCCCTTCGGCCCCGGGCAGATCATCACCGAGGTGGATGTGCGCAAGCTGCAGTACGAGCGCCGCCGCACCACCTCCTTCCGCGCACCGGGACAGGGGGATGTACTGGTCGTCCCCTTCGCACTGCCCTTGGAGGACACCACCCTGACCCGGACCTTCCCCCGGCACCCCTTCGTCCCCGCCGGAGACCAGCTGGACCAGCGGTGCCGGATGATTTTGGAGATGCAGCAAAAGGGGCTGGAGCAGCGGCTGCGCCACACCGGCTGCGCCTCCGCCGTATTGGGGGTATCCGGGGGGCTGGATTCCTGCCTGGCCCTGCTGGTGGCCGTAGGGGCCATGGGGGCCATGGGCCGTCCGGCCTCGGATGTGCTGGCGGTATCCATGCCCTGCTTTGGCACCACCGCCCGCACCCGGGGCAACGCAAAGGCCCTTTGTGAAGCCCTGGGGGCCTCCTTCCGGGAGATCGACATCACCGCAGCGGTGCAGCAGCACTTCCGGGACATCGGCCACCCCGGGGACCTCCACGACGTCACCTTTGAAAACGCCCAGGCCCGGGAGCGCACCCAGGTGCTTATGGACCTTGCCAACAGCGCCGGGGGCCTGGTGGTGGGCACCGGGGATCTGTCCGAGCTGGCCCTGGGTTGGGCCACCTACAACGGGGACCACATGTCCATGTACGGGGTAAACGCGTCGGTGCCCAAAACCCTGGTGCGCCACATTGTGGGCTATGCCGCCAAGGCGGCGGGGGATTCCCCCCTGGGCCGGGTGCTGGGGGATATTCTGGACACCCCGGTCAGCCCCGAGCTGCTGCCCGGGGTGTCCAGAATATCCCC
>CALGIL010000345.1 GCA_937914895.1 uncultured Angelakisella sp. | reverse complement strand
GCCCTGTGGGACCGCTTCCCCCGGGGGCGGTTTTGGCGGCTGATCCGGGAGCTGGGGCGGGTCTGCCTGTTGCTTTTTTTGGTGCTGCAACTGGTGCTGTCCCCCCTTATGGCCTACTACGCCCTGGGCAACCGCCCGCCCCCGGAGGAAACCGGCCTGACCGTGGTGGTGCTGGGATGCCTGGCGGTGGGGGACAGCCCCTCCCTGATGCTTCAGTACCGGCTGGAGGCGGCGCTGGATTTTGTCCGGCAGCATCCCGACGCGGACATCCCGGTGGTGGTGTCGGGGGGACGGGGCCCCGGCGAGGAATACGCCGAGGCGGACGTCATGTACCGCTGGCTGGCGGCCCGGGGCCTGGACCCCGACCGGATCTACCGGGAGGGGGCCTCCGCCGACACCCGGGAAAACCTTCGCTTTTCCGCCGACCTCATCCGGCGGCAGGGGCTGCCCGGGTCGGTGGTCATCATTTCCGATGGCTTCCACCTGATGCGGGGCGCCCTTTACGCGGGGCGCTTCGGCCTGGACCCGGCCTACACCGCGGCGGGCAGAACCCCCTGGGGACTGCTGCCGGGATACTGGGTCCGGGAGCAGCTGGCCATTTTGTGGGCGCTGATACTGGACTAGACAAAAGGAAGGAACAACATGAACCCTATACAAATCGGACTTGTCTCTTTGGGATGCGCCAAAAACCAGGTGGATGCCGAGCGCCTGCTGGCCCGCTTTCGCCGGGAGGGCTGGGTGCTGCAGACCGACCTTGCAAAATGTGATGTGGCGGTGGTGAACACCTGCGGCTTTATCGAGGACGCCAAGCGGGAATCCATCGAGGCTATTTTGCTGGCCTGCCGCCAAAAGAAGCGGGGGCGCCTGAAGTCGGTGGTGGTCACCGGCTGCCTGGCGGAGCGCTACCGGGAGGAGCTGGCCGCCGAGATTCCCGAGGCGGACGCGGTGGTGGGCATCGGCAGGAACAGCGACCTGGTGGAGCTTATCCGCCAAAGCCTGACGGGGGACAAGGTGCAGGCCTACGGCCCCAAGGAGGACCTGTCCCTGGAGGGGGACCGGGTGCTGGGCGGTCCCGCCTACACCGCCTACGTCAAGGTGGCCGAGGGCTGCGGCAACCGGTGCAGCTTCTGCGCCATCCCGCTCATCCGGGGGGATTTTAGAAGCCGCCCCCTGGAAGGCATTGTGGACGAATGCCGCACTCTGGCCGCCCAGGGGGTCACCGAGCTGAACCTGATTGCCCAGGACACCAGCCGGTACGGCCTGGACCTGTACGGGGAGTACCGCCTGCCCCAGCTTATCGACGCCGTCTGCGCCATTCCGGGGGTACACTGGGTGCGGGTGCTGTACTGCTACCCCGACCGCATCACCGACGAGCTTATTGAAACTATGGCCCGCCAGCCCAAGGTGTGCAAGTACATCGACATCCCGGTGCAGCACGCCAGCGGCCGGGTGCTGCGGGAGATGAACCGCCGGGGGGACCGGGAGAGCATTTTGGAGGTGGTCCGCCGTCTGCGGGCGGGCATTCCCGGGGTGGTCATCCGCACCACCCTCATCGCCGGCTTTCCCGGGGAGACCGAGGAGGATTTTGCCGAGCTGTGCCGCCTGGTAAAGGAGGCCCGCTTTGACCGCCTGGGCTGCTTTGCCTACTCTCAGGAGGAGGGCACCCCGGCGGGGGCCCGCACCGACCAGCTGGACCCCGAGGTGCGCAACCGCCGGGCCAACCTTATTATGGAGCAGCAGATGGACATTGCCTTTGCCTTTTCCCAAAGCCAGGTGGGCGGCACCCTGGAGGTGCTGGTGGAGGGGCAGGAGGAGGACTGCTGGGTGGGCCGCAGCTACATGGACGCCCCGGACATCGACACCCGGGTGTACTTTACCGGCCCCCGGGATTACCAGCCGGGGGAATATGTGACGGTGCTGGTGGAAGAGGCCCGGGGATACGATGTGTCAGGCAGGGCCCTGGAGGAATAAAATGAACTTACCAAACAAGCTGACGGTGCTGCGCATGCTGATGATCCCCGCCTTTTTGGCGGCCTTTTACGCCGAAGCCCTGCCTTGGAATTATCTGTGGGCCCTGGGGATTTTTATTCTGGCGTCCCTGACCGACGCCCTGGACGGGCAGATTGCCCGGCGCCGGGGGCTGGTGACCGATTTTGGCAAATTTATGGACCCCCTGGCCGACAAGCTGCTGGTGATGGCGGCCCTCCTCTGCTTTGTGGAAGCGGGCACCGCCCCCGGCTGGGCCGTGGTGCTGATTCTGGCCCGGGAGCTGGCGGTGACCAGCCTGCGGGCCGTGGCGGCCGGGGCGGGGGTGGTCATTGCCGCTGACAAATGGGGCAAGCTGAAGACCCTTTCTCAGATGCTGTGGATTTCCCTGACCCTTTTGGTCCTATGGCTGGGGGCCGACATAGGGCTGTCCCCCGCCGCGGCAAGGGGCCTGGGGCTGGCGGTACAGGCGGGG
>CALGIL010000344.1 GCA_937914895.1 uncultured Angelakisella sp. | reverse complement strand
GGGGGTCCGGGGGTTTCCCCCGGCGGGTTTTGCCACTTTTGCCCGGACAAAAGTGAAGAAAGGTTGGCTCGGTTACAAAACACGGCAATGGGAAAAAGCACCCCGCAGGGCATAAAGCTCCCCCGGAGGGTGTCCCCGCCGGAGGCGTAGAAGGGCATGGGACTATGTCCCATCGTGCAGAGAAGCAGGGCCTTTGATAAAGGCAAAAACACCCCGCAGGGCAGGGGGAGCACATGAGGGGGACTGGTCCCCCTCATGAGGTGCGAGCTGCTTCCGCGGAAGCGGCCCGCACCTGGAGACCCCGCCCGCCAGGGCATAACCACCTCGGCGAAACCTTGCGTAGTGGCAATACCAAGGATTTTGTGGTAAAATATCATTTGTATCATCGCCGGGAAAACCGCAGCTTTGACATATTCTTTTTGTCAGGAGCTATAACCCCGGTATTTTATAAGCTACCGCAGCTTGATAAGTTCGGCAATAAATGCTTTACAGTCCTTAAATGACTGCTCGTCCGACACTGTAAACTGTAACAAGAATCCTTCGGCATATTTTTTTGCGCTAAGCATTGCTTTATAGGCAAAGGTGAGGATTCCGTTATGCAATAATAGCTCCCGTTCATTTTCCCGAAGTGTCAAGTTGATTTGAATCGCTCCATTTAATGGAATTAAATAATATAGTGCCTTTTTGTTGTCGGCTGTTTTTTGAACCCACCCACTTGCTTTTGAAAAGCTCCAGCTTACCCGATACGCCTTTGTCAGTTCCAACAGCTCTGTAAAATAAATATATGCATCTTTTAATACCTTTGAAAGTACAGCACTGTCAGGCTTTTCTTCTTTATTGGTCAGTATAATGCCTGCCATATCAAATCCTCCCCTTTGTCGTTTTGTGGCTCTATTCTATACTATATAAGGGGACAACCGTACAGCCCTTTATATCTTCCAAAATGGGGTTCTATGCTTTTAACATCTGAACCAAAGGAAAGCAGAAAGTCATAAAGCCAATGATCCTCTGGTACAGCCCACCCTATTGTAACTGTGCCGTCTTCGTTTTTGACGATATTGGCAGAATCACATTCATCATACAGCCGAGCCGGCACCTGCCGGGGAAAGCATAATTTTATATACAAAATGGTACAAATTCCCGGCATCCAGGAGGAACCCATGAGCAAACAGATCATCATCGACGCCCATACCCATATCTTTCCCGCCAAAATTGTCCATAAGGCGGTGGACAGCATCGGCCGGTTTTACGGCATCCCCATGGGCCATGGGGGCCTGCCCCAAAGCCTGCTGGACAGCGGCGGAAAGATTGGTGTGGATCTATATCTGGTGTGCAGCACCGCCACCACCCCCGCCCAGGTGGAAAGCATCAACGACTTCATCGCCGGGGAGTGCCGCCTGCATCCCGAGTTTTATGGCTTTGGCGCCCTTCACCCCGGGTTTGAGGGGCTGGCGGAGGAGATGGAGCGCATCCGGGCCCTGGGCCTGCACGGGGTCAAGCTGCACCCGGATTTTCAGCGGTTTGACATTGACGACCCCGCCGCCATGGAGCTGTACCGCCTGTGCGCCCGAGCGGGGCTGCCCATTTTGTTCCACACCGGGGACGACCGGTACGATTACTCGGCCCCGGCCCGGATGGCCTCGGTGGCCCGGCAGGTGCCCGACCTCGTCTGCATCGCCGCCCACTTTGGCGGCTATAACCGGTGGCAGGATTCCCACTTGTACAAGGGGCTGGACAATGTCTACTTCGACACCAGCAGCTCTCTGTTCAAGCTGCCCAGGGAGGAGGCCCTGGCCCTTATCGACCTGCTGGGGGAGGACCGCTTTTTCTTCGGCACCGACTTTCCCATGTGGGACCACCGGGAGGAGCTGGCCCGCTTTTCGGCCCTGGGCCTGCCGCCCTCCGTCCGGGAAAAGATTCTGCACCAAAACTTTCAGCGGGTGTTTGGGGTGACGGTATGACCCCGGAGGCCCTGGCACGGCAGCTTGCCCCCATTGCCGCCCCCCTGGTGGATTGGTACCGGCAAAACGCCCGGGTTCTGCCCTGGCGGGAAAACACCGACCCCTACCGGGTGTGGGTCAGCGAGATCATGCTGCAGCAGACCCGGGTGACGGCGGTCATCCCCTACTACCTGCGGTTTTTGGAAGCCCTGCCCACCCCGGCGGCCCTGGCCGCCTGCCCCGAGGACCGGCTGATGAAGCTGTGGGAGGGCCTGGGGTATTACAGCCGGGCGCGCAACATGCAAAAGGCCGCCCGGGTCATGGTGGAGCGGTACGGGGGGCAGCTGCCCTCCTCCTTTGAGGATTTAAAGGCCCTGCCCGGCGTGGGGGAGTACACCGCCGGGGCGGTGGCCTCCATCGCCCTGGGGCTGCCCTGCCCCGCGGTGGACGGCAACGTCCTGCGGGTGGTGTCCCGGCTGGCGGCAAGCCGGGAAGACATTGCCGCGCCCCAGGTGAAAAAGGATTTTTCGGCGGCGCTGTCCGCCGTCATCCCCCGGGACTGCCCCGGGGATTTTACCCAGGCCCTGATGGAGCTGGGCGCCTGCGTCTGCCTGCCGGGGGGCGACCCCCTCTGCGGCGGCTGCCCCCTTTGGGACCTCTGCCGGGCCAGGGCCCTGGGCATCCAGGGCCGGCTGCCGGTAAAAGCCCCCAAAAAGGCCCGGCGGCAGGAGGAGCATACCGTTTTTGTTTTGGAGCGGGAGGGGCTGCTCCCCCTGATGAAGCGGCCTGAAAAGGGGCTGCTACGCGGCCTGTGGCAGCCCCCCATGGCGGCGGGACACCTGGACGGGGAGGAGGCCCGGGCGGCCCTTTCGGCCATGGGCTTTCTTGCAATGGACCTGCGGCCCCTTCCCCCGGCCCGGCACATCTTTACCCATGTCCAGTGGGAGCTGGTGGGCTGGCAGGCCCGGGTATCCGGGGACGGCCCCCGGGACTTCCGCTGGTTTACCCCCCGGGCGCTGCTGGAGGAGGCCGCGGTGCCCACCGCCTTTGCCGCTTACCTTGGCGGCAAGGCCCTTAAAGGCCCCATTCCCCGGTAAACCGGCGCCCCCTAAAAAGCATCCCCCCATGGGGGAAAAAGGAGGGACCATGGCAGATACCGTTATCATCCACGACCTGCCCCCCAAGGAAGCCGGCCGTCTTCTGTCCGCCCTGCCTGCGGACAGCTTTGTCTTTAATGCCCTGCCGGCGGTTAACCACTGCATGGGCTGCTTTGACTGCTGGACCAAAACCCCGGGCCTTTGCGTCATCCGGGACCGCCACCAGGAGCTGGCCCATGCCCTGGCGGGCTGCGGCGCCCTTATCATCCTCAGCCGGTGCGTCTACGGCGGTCTTTCCCCCGCCGTCAAGGTGGCCATGGACCGGTCCATTGGGTATATGCTGCCCTATTTTTACCTGGACCGAAAGCGGGACGAGCTGCACCACCAGCCCCGGTACAAGGAGCGGATGGTCCTCCGCTGGCACCTGTACGGAGAAGCCACCCGGGAGGAGCGCCGGACGGCGGAGGCATTGGCCGCCGCCAATGGGGTCAACCTTCTGGCCAAGGAATGCCGGGTATCCTTCTACCCTGCCGCCGGGGACATTCCCCCCTTGGGGGGTGCGGTATGAGGCTGGTGTTATGGAACGGCAGCCCCAAGGCAAAGGGCAGCGCCTCCGCCGTCTTTTTAGATTACCTGGCCGGCCAGGCGGGGCCGGAACATACCCTGTGCCGGGTGGGGGGCTTAAAGGCCCCCGCCGCCGCCGATTTCCGGGGCGCCGACGCCCTGGTTTTGGCTTTTCCCCTTTATGTGGACGGCATTCCCGGCCACCTGCTGGGGATGCTGGAGGCTTTGGAGGCCGATTTGCGCGTTCTGGCGCCGGAAGCCAAGGTTTACGCCGTCATCAACTGCGGATTTTTTGAGGCCGGGCAATGTGCCCACGCCATGGAGCTGCTGCGCCATTGGTGCCGCAGGGCCGGGCTTTGCTGGGGCCGCGGGGTCTGTATTGGCGGCGGCGGAATGGCAAATGCGGCGCCCCTGGGCCGGGGCGGCCCCCTGTCCCCCATTGCCCGGGCGCTGGATGCCCTGGCAGCCTCGGTACTGTCCGGCGGGCTGGGGGAGGACCTTTTGGTCCAGCCCGCCCTGCCCCGGCGGCTGTACGTGGCCGCCGCCCACCTGGGCTGGAACAAAACCGGCCGCAAAAACGGTCTTTCCAAGGCGGACCTTTGTGCTCCGCTGGAAAAAGGTGCCCCAAGGTGACGCAGAAAGGCCGCCGCGGCTGTACAGCCGCGGCGGCCTTTTTAATCCTCTGCCCTTTTTACCGGTAAATAACGTCCTCCCGGGCGGGGCCGTTGGAGATGATTTTAATGGGCACGCCCATCTGCTCCTCGGCAAACAGGATATAATCCCGGCAGGCTTTGGGCAGGTCCTCAAATTTGCGGATGCCCCGGATGTCGCACTTCCAGCCGGGCAGGGTCTTTAAGACCGGCTTGCACCGCGCCAGGGTGGGGGTGCTGGGGAAGTCGTGGATCTCCTTACCGTCCGCCTGGTAGGCCACGCAGACGGGAATTTCCTCCAGATACCCCAGGGCGTCCAGCACCGTAAAGGCGGCCTGGGTGGCCCCCTGCACCCGGCAGCCGTACCGGGAGGCCACCAAATCCAGCCACCCCATGCGGCGGGGGCGCCCGGTGGTGGCGCCGTACTCGCCGCCGTCGCCGCCCCGGCGGCGCAGCTCGTCGGCCTCGCCGCCAAAGATCTCGCTGACAAAAAGCCCCGTCCCCACCGCGCTGGAATAGGACTTAACCACCGCGATGACCTCCTGGATTGCATAGGGGGGCACGCCGGCGCCCACGGCGCCGTACCCCGCCAGGGTGTTGGAGGAGGTGACCATGGGGTATATGCCGTAATCCGGGTCCCGCAGGGCGCCCAGCTGCCCCTCCAGCAGAATCTCCCTGCCGGCGTCCAGGGCGGCGCTCAGCTCCTGGAATACATCCCCCACATAAGGGGCAAGCTGTTCCTTGTACTCCATCAGCCGGTCAAAAATCTGCCGGGCGGTCATGGGCTCCCGGTGATACAGATGCTGGATCAGGGGGTTTTTAAGGTCGGCCACGTGCTGGCACTTATCCATCAGGGTGTCGGGATCCTCCCACAGCTGGCAGACCTGAAAGCCGATTTTGGAGTATTTGTCGGCGTAAAAGGGGGCGATGCCCGACCTTGTGGAGCCAAAGCTGTTTTTGCCCAGGCGCTCCTCCTCCCACACGTCAAAGCTGACGTGGTAGGGCATGACCATCTGGGCCCGGTCGGACACCAGCACCCGGCGGGCGGGCACGCCCCGCTCCCGCAGGGCGGCAATCTCCCGGACAAACTTATCCACATCCAGGGCCACGCCGCTGCCGATGACGCTGGTGGTGTGGTCGTAAAACACCCCGGAGGGGAGCATGTGCAGGGCAAACTTGCCGTAGTTATTGACAATGGTGTGGCCGGCGTTGCTGCCGCCCTGGTACCGCACCACATAGTCGCAGCCGGCCGCCAGGGTGTCGGTAAGCTTCCCCTTTCCCTCGTCGCCCCAGTTGGCGCCCACAATGGCTTTTACCATAACACTCGCTCCTTTTCCTCATCCGGTTTAGATTCCTGCTTGTTACCGCGGTAACGATCTGACGGGTTCAGTATAGCACATTTTTCAGCTATTAGAATATACAAATATTTTTAGTCGCTCATAAGTATAATTGATAGCCGTTTTTTATGCTTTTTCTTCCGCCAAAAACTGTTCACACAAAGGCAGGGCGGTTGTGGTACAATGGGTGCAGCTTTTTTTTGCGGGAGGGATTGCGGATGAAATACAGCAGCGCCACGGCGCAGGTCCCCCTGGAGCCCCTGGCGCGGGCCTTGGAAAAGGACCCGGGCCGGGCCGTGCTTCTGGAGGAATTCCACTTTGCCCGGAAGATGAAGGGGGTGTGGGCGGCGGTGCTGGAGCGGCAGACCCCGGTGCTGCTGGTGTGCGGGCCCTCCTCCTCGGGCAAGACCACCACCGCCCGACGCATTGCCGCGCGGCTGGGCCAGTCCGGCAAGCCCTCCCACATCATCTCCCTGGACGATTTTTACAAGGACCGGGACCAGCCCCTGCCCCGGTGGCCGGACGGCGCCATCAACTACGAAAGCCCCCAATGCCTGGACCTGGACCTGCTGGACAGCAAGATGAAGGAGCTGTGGCAGCGCGGCCGGGCCACCTTTCCGGTGTTCGACTTCCACCGCAAGGAGCGCCGCACCGACATGGGCATCGAAATCGCCTGGACCCCCGACAGCTATCTCATCCTGGAGGGCATTCACGCCCTGAACCCCATGCTGGACGGCAAGCTGGGGGGCTATGACCCCCTGCGGCTGTACATCAGCGTTCACAGCGACTTTGTGGACGGGGACGGCCGGGTCGTCCTGGGCGCCCGGGAGCTGCGCCTCTCCCGAAGGATCCTCCGGGACATCCGCCACCGGGCCTCCCCGGTTACCCGTACCCTGGAGCTGTGGGGCGGGGTGCTGCGGGGGGAGGAGCTGTACATCCGCCCCTACCGCGACTACGCCGACATCCACATCGACACCACCCACGGCTACGAGCCCTTTCTGTACGCCCAAACCCTGACCCAGCACCTGCAGTCGGGCGGGGCTTACGGCGATTACCGCTTTCTTGTCAACCGCATGCTGGCGGCCCAGGAATCCTTCCGTCCCCGCCTGGACAGCGAAATCGTCCCCTTCGATTCGCTGCTCCGGGAGTTCTTGTAGAGGTGAGAAGGCAGAGGGCAGAAATGAGAGCCGAGACGACAGCCAGGATAAAACAGAGGCTTTGTGCGGACTGTCAGCACTGTTGCTTTGGCCGATTTCCTTCGCTTTTTGGGACGTGTTTCTTCTTGTTCCCGTGTGTTTCTATTCTACAAACTGTGGCTTTCATAAGAATGTTCCTTTTCGAGAAAAGGAACCGAAAAGCTTTTAAGTGTCGTGGGCCAGGCGGCCATTTATCCCAGTGCCTTGCTTCGGAGCTTCGCTCCGAAGTCCCATAGAGAAAGAGGGAGTTGGAAAACGTGTTTTCCAACTCCCTCTTTCTCTATGGACCCGGTGCCCGGGCAAGGCACGGCGGGCAATGGGCAATTGATAATGGATAATGGATAATGGACAATTGTAGAACGGCGGAAGGGGAGGCCGACCCGCCTACCGAAAGCACAAGTGATTTCTTCTTTTCCCTGTGCTTCCCCACTGCACAAACATAGGCCCTCTAAAAGGTTTTGGGCCGGCTTTTTCAAAAGCCGGCAGGGTGTGGGGCCGAGCCCCGCGGCCTTGACCTTTCTGGCTTCTGCCTTCTCACCTCTGCCCTCTAAGCGCGC
>CALGIL010000343.1 GCA_937914895.1 uncultured Angelakisella sp. | reverse complement strand
CAGCCAAGGCCCGCCGCGGCCCACCCCAAGTGGACCTCCAGCACCTGGCCGATGTTCATGCGGGACGGTACGCCCAGGGGATTGAGCACGATGTCCAGGGGGCGGCCGTCGGGCAGGTAGGGCATATCCTCCTGGGGCAGCACCCGGGACACGACGCCCTTGTTGCCGTGGCGGCCGGCCATTTTGTCGCCCACGCTGATCTTGCGCTTTTGGGCGATGTAGCAGCGGACCACCTCGTTGACGCCGGGGGAGAATTCGTCGCTGTTTTCGGTGGTGAACACCTTGACGTCCACCACAATGCCGTATTCGCCGTGGGGCACCCGCAGGGAGGTGTCGCGGACCTCCCTTGCCTTTTCGCCAAAGATGGCCCGCAGCAGGCGCTCCTCGGCGTTGAGCTCGGTTTCGCCCTTAGGGGTCACCTTGCCCACCAGGATGTCGCCGGCGCGCACCTCGGCGCCCACGCGGATGATGCCCCGTTCGTCCAGCTCCTTAAGCACGTCGTCGCCCACGTTGGGGATGTCCCGGGTAATCTCCTCGGGCCCCAGCTTGGTGTCCCGGGCCTCCACCTCGTACTCCTCGATGTGGATGGAGGTAAAGACATCGTCCCGGACCAGCTTTTCGTTGATGAGGACGGCATCCTCGTAGTTGTAGCCCTCCCAGGTCATAAACCCGATGAGGACGTTTTTGCCCAAAGCGATCTCGCCGTTGCTGGTGGCGGGGCCGTCGGCGATGACCTGGCCCACCGTCACCCGCTCGCCCTTTTCCACAATGGGGCGCTGGTTGGTGCAGGTGCCCTGGTTGGATCGGAGGAACTTGATGATGGGGTACTCCACCTCCTGGCCGTCGTCGGTCTTGATGACCACCAGGTCGGCGGATACCTTTTGCACCACGCCGTTGTGCCGGCTGAGCACCACCACGCCGGAATCCACCGCCGCCTTATATTCCATGCCGGTGCCCACAATGGGGGAATCGGTGCGGATAAGGGGCACGGCCTGGCGCTGCATGTTGGAGCCCATAAGGGCGCGGTTGGCGTCGTCGTTTTCCAAAAAGGGAATCATGGCCGTGGCCACGGACACCACCATCTTGGGCGAGACGTCCATAAAGTCCACCGTCTCCCGGTCCACCTCCTGGACGGTATCCCGGTAGCGGACCGAAATTTTGCCGCCCATAAAGTGCCCCGCGTCGTCCAGGGGCTCGTTGGCCTGGGCCACCACGTATTCGTCCTCCACGTCGGCGGTCATATACACCACCTGGTCCAGCACCCGGCCGGTGGCCTTATCCACCCGGCGGTAGGGGGCCTCCACAAAGCCGTATTCGTTGATGCGGGCAAAGGTGGCAAGGTAAGAGATCAGGCCGATGTTGGGACCCTCGGGGGTCTCGATGGGGCACATGCGGCCGTAGTGGCTGTAATGGACGTCCCGGACCTCAAACCCCGCCCGGTCGCGGGAAAGGCCGCCGGGCCCAAGGGCGGACAGGCGCCGCTTGTGGGTCAGCTCCGCCAGGGGGTTGGTCTGGTCCATAAACTGGCTTAGGGGGGAGGAGCCGAAAAACTCCTTGATGGAGGCCACCACCGGGCGGAGCTGACC
>CALGIL010000342.1 GCA_937914895.1 uncultured Angelakisella sp. | reverse complement strand
GGAGTTCCGCTTTGGCCGCCGCTTTTCCTGCAAAATTGACGTGGAGCCCCAGGTCTTATCCCAAAAGATTCCCAAGCTGCTGCTGCAGCCCATGATCGAAAATGCGGTAAAGTACGGCTTCGGGGACCGGGATACCCTGCATATGGAGCTGAAGGCCTTCCTCCGCCAGGAAACCTTTGTGGTCATCTGCCGGGACGACGGGGCGGGGATGACCCCCGAGACCCTGACCGAGCTGACCCACCTATTGGAGCAGGAGGAAAACACCAGCCGCCATTTTGGGCTGTATAACATCCATCGGAGGATCCGGCTGCTGTACGGGCCGCCCTACGGGGTAGAAATCCGCAGCCGGGAGGGGCAGGGCACCACCCTGGTGGTCGTCCTGCCCGGGGAAAAGGAGGAGCCGCCATGCTGCGAGTCATGATTGTGGAGGACGAGGACATCATCCGCAAGGGCCTTCGGTATACCATCGACTGGCTGGGCATGAACTGCGTCGTGGTGGCCGAGGCCGCCAATGGGCGGGAGGGCCTTGCCGGCATCCTGGAGCACCGGCCGGATGTGGTCATCGCCGACATCTGTATGCCATTTTTGGACGGCATCGAAATGATTCAGGAGGCATCCGGGACGGTGCGCTTCAAAAGCATTCTGCTGACCAGCTACGCCGAGTTTGAGTATGCCAGAAGGGCCATTGACGCCCAGGTCTGCGAATATCTGCTGAAGCCCGTGGATGAGGAAAATCTGGCCCGCATCATGAAGAAGCTGGAGCGGGAGGTCACCTCCTCCCGGCAGATGGAGCTGGTGCTGGAGGAGCTTGAGGGCGGCAATCTGAACCTGGAATATTACATAGGGGCCGATCGTTCGGAGAATCAGTATATCGCCAAAACCATCCAGCGCATCCGCAGCGACTATGCCCGGCGGCCGAGCATCGAGTCCATCTCGGAGGAGCTGGGGGTGAGCGCCAGCTACCTCAGCCGCAGGTTTAAGGAGGCCACCGGCCAGACCTTTCTGGACTTCCTCAACAAATACCGGGTGCAGCAGGCGGTGGCCCTGCTGTCCACCCGGGAGTACCGCATCAGCGAGATTTCGGAGGCCACCGGCTTTACCGACTACAAGCACTTTTACACGGTGTTTAAAAAATACACCAACAAATCCCCCACAAAGTTTATTAAAGAGGTCTAAAGCGGGCGCCCCACAAAGGACTTTGCCGCAGACCGGCCTGTGCCAGCGCACCACACGCCGGATGGGCTGCCATCCGAAGTTCCACCGCAGTAAGCGCCAAGTAAAAAGGCACTCCGCAATGGAGTGCCTTTTTATGGGGAAAAATATTGCAAATAAAGTTTTTTCGTTCGGTTTGTCATATTCCTCAACTACACATAATACTCAATTTATAAACTTCATTTCGCTTTCAAAAAGGCTCTCAGATAACTTGCCCTTCCTGCCTGTTTTTCGAAAGCCGTGTTTGAAGTACAAAGCGTATGCCTTGAGGTTATTCTCTAATATCCAAAGAGTCGGTGTCTCGGCACATTGCTGCATTGCAAACAGCAGAAGCTTTGTACCGTATCCATTGTGTTGCTCATTAGGTAGAATATATAAGTTTTCGATTAGACTCTTATAGACAGATCAATTCCTAACGGTTTGGTTTCCACTAACATATACACTTGTTTGCCGGCTTCTATTTCGGAATGCAGATATTCTGCCTGATGCTCAACGGTATGCTGTTCAATAAAATCTATTTTGCAAGAACTCTTGTGCGATTCTTTCCATGATTCTGAATGAATTTTTGCAGCCGACACAATATTATGAATACTTCTCCAAGATAAAATAATCCGCAGTCCAAAATGGCCTAAACGTTTTCGGTTAACTGAGCACAAATCATTTTTGAATCTATGTTAGCACATCTTCTTATATAAGAAAAGACATACCATCCTCTTGACGAAAAGCGTGTCTTTTTTAAAGCCGCAGGTGGACCCGGGTAGCAACATAAACCTCATCCCTCTCCAGGAGAGACGTGTGTGAGGGAACCCTGGGTTCCCGCTGCACGCCCAGCGGCCGAAGGAAGCGGAATTTCCGTCCGCAGGCGGTGCACCACATAAAAAGACACTCTGTTATAGAGTGTCTTTTTATGTGGTGCGAACAGCTTTATGGGATTTGTGTCACACCCAGTAAAATCGATGGTCTACGGAGAAGATGCAAAAGGTTTCTATCCTTTTGAGACGATAAACGATAGGGCAGCTTTTCACTATAAAATGCCCGCAATGGCCATTTTAAACCCTGCCAATGCCTGCTCATAACTCTGTGAGTTTTTGCCAACCTTCTGTGGGTCATAATCGCACATACTGAAAATACCTGAATAATATTTTACAATTTTGGGAAGATTTTCCTGCAAGAACGACATCGATGAACAGCTCCAGACAATTTTGTGGTGACCGTTTACCATCCGCCTTTCCATCAAAGCCTGCAGTCCATATATCAAGGGCACTATGAAACCATCTGGACTGAGTGTTTCTATGTCTTTCCCTGAGAAAGGAGCATGTTTATCCCGGCGTTTTTCATTTAGCGTTTTCACAGCGGTAATACGTCCATAGCTCCCGCCTGCCGCATTGTAAAGGGCAGGAAACCTTTCGAAAATGTAATCATATAAGCATGGAAGATCAACTGCGACTTCAAAAGCTGAAGAAACCTCAACATTTTTAAGCTCACGCTTGTAATCTGAACTTGTTTCACTTGTTACATCAGAAGAGCTCATCAGTTTTTCAAATTGTTTTAAGCATGAACCCTTTCTGCTGTAAAGGCTATTTGCAGAAACGGCCTCAATAGGCTTTCCGTATTCATCACAGACGGGTGTGATAAGAGATAACGGAATCCATGTGAGGGCAATAATGTCTTGTGCCTTAATATCGCCGCCATCATTGGTTTTCCACTCAATGCGGTCGCTTAGAGCAGGGTTATGCTGGTCAAAAAGGGCCTTGAGCGTGTCAAAATATCCAAGTTGATTAGCCTTGGCAGATACCTGGAGCTGAACATTATTGTTTCTCGCCGCACAGATCTCAAGAAGATCATTTTTAAAGGATTCGACACAGCCAACATCCGACGCATCCCGGGGCACGAGAAGTTCGACAGGAACATAGAAGTCAAGGCTGTTATCTTCAGGATCGCTTCTTAGGGCGTCTATATAAGCATCTACCATGTCACGGTTTTCTTCCCACAAAGACTTAAACATATCCCAGGTTTTTGCTCCACGAGGAAGTGAAGCCCCTTGGTAACCCAGTGCATTTGTAAGGATATGTAAACCGATGGCAAGAGTATTGTGCCCCCCATCAAGAATTCCTTCTATCTCACGATTTTGAGGAATAATTTTGATTCGATTTCTTTCCAACACTTCATACTGAGAAGAAGCAAGAAGAATCCCCTTCGTTTTAAAAGGAAACAAAGTGGCAACATTCATAATGGATTCTTGAATCGCGTCTGTTACGGAGCCGGTTCTTGAAGAACGCGGATTTGCATCAAGATCCAAACTGTCTATTACGGGAATGAGAAATTTTGCCCTTGTAAGCCCCACAATTTTTGTAATTTGCCCGACTGTTTGTTCACTGGGAAAATCAAACTTAATGATAATGCTTTCCTTTTTGTTCAACATGGTTGTCCCCTTTCTAAATTCCGCGGTTGGATCAGCCTGGAAACAAAAAAGGGCCAACATCTGTTGGCCCTTGAAACATACACAAACGTAATTTCCAGAGCCTATCCAGGCGCATATTGTTATTCCGTCCACTGTCCAGTAGACATATGCATTATGACATAAAAGATCGAGCCTGTCAAGAATGTGAAAAAGTTTGAAAAGCGAATGATAAGACCGTATCGAAAAAAGCGATTCTTTACAAAACAAAAAGGGTGAATCCTTATAGGATTCACCCTTTGGTGCGGCTAAGAGGACTTGAACCTCCACCGAGTTGCCCCGACTAGAACCTGAATCTAGCGCGTCTGCCGATTCCGCCATAGCCGCATACCGCGCGTGTGAGCGCTTTGCTATTATAGCATCGCCCCGGCGGGATTGTCAAGCCTGTTTGGGGGTGATTTTTGGGTTTTTCCCCGGGGTGCCGGATGGGCGGGCACGGTGCGCCCGCACTGGCGCCAAAAAAGAAGGATGTACCCGCGCCCTGTGCCTCCTTTGTGCTTTTCTCTATTGTTTTTTCTATGTTTTTCGTTTGATATTTGGATGTTTTTTCCGTATAATGAATCATAGTGCCCCGGGGCGCCATAGGGCCGGGGGCGGATAAGGAGCGTGGTACGGTGGAGGAAAAAATCCCGCTGTTTTTTGAGGGGCTGAAAGCACGAAAGGTCAACGTCATCGGCCTTGGGGTCACCAACAACGACCTCATCCGAATGATGCTGCGTAAAGGCATTGCCGTCACGGTGTTCGACCGCAAGACCCGCCCCGAGGTGGGGGCCCTGGCGGACGAGCTGGAGGCCCTGGGCGGCGTCATGGTGCTGGGGCCCGACGCCATGGAGCATCTGGACGGCGACGTCATCTTCCGGGCGCCGGGGGTGTACTTCCACCGGCCGGAGCTGGAGGCCGCCCGGGCCCAGGGGCGGGTGGTGACCAGCGAGCTGGAGGTCTTTTTCGACCTGTGCCCCTGCCCCATCATCGCCGTCACCGGCAGCGACGGCAAAACCACCACCACCACCCTCATTGCTGAGATGCTGCGGGCCCAGGGCTATACCGTCCACCTGGGGGGCAATATCGGCAGGGCCCTGCTGCCCCAGGTGGAATCCATCCGGCCCGGGGACTGGGCGGTGGTGGAGCTGTCCAGCTTTCAGCTCATCTCCATGCGGCGGGGGCCCCGGGTGGCGGTGGTCACCAACGTGTCCCCCAACCACCTGGACGTCCACAAGGACATGGAGGAGTACATCGACGCCAAAAAGAACATCCTGCTGCACCAGGACGGCTTTTCCAAGACGGTGCTGGGGGCGGACAACGCCGTCACCCTCAGCTTTGCCTCCCTGGTGCGGGGGGATTTAAACACCTTCTCCCGGCGGGAGAAGGTGGAGCGGGGCGCCTGGATGGACGGGGACAAGGTGCTGTGGTACAGCGACGGCCAGGAGCGCACCCGCCTCATGGAGGCCTCCCAGATCCGCATCCCGGGGCTGCACAACGTGGAGAATATGCTGGCCGCCGTTTCGGCGGTGTGGGGCATCGTCTCCCTGGAGGCCATCCGTAAGGTGGCGGGGGAGTTTGGCGGGGTGGAGCACCGCATTGAGTTTGTCCGGGAGCTGGACGGGGTGCGCTGGTACAACGACTCCATCGCCACCAGCCCCACCCGGACCATGGCGGGGCTGCGGTCCTTTGACCAAAAGCTCATCATCATCGCCGGCGGCTATGACAAGCAGATCCCCTTTGAACCTTTGGCCCCAGTGCTGGTGGAACGGGTCAAGCTTTTGATCCTAACCGGCAAAACCGCCGGCAAAATAGAGGCGGCGGTAACCGCCGACCCCGGCTTTGGGGACAGCGGCCTGCGCATTCTGCGGGCCGCCGACCTGGCCCAGGCGGTGGAGATCGCCCGGCGGGAGGCAAAGGAGGGGGATGTCGTCTCCCTGTCCCCCGCCTGCGCCAGCTTTGACGCCTACCCCAACTTTGAGGCCCGGGGCCGCCACTTTAAGGAACTGGTGCGCGGCCTGCAATAAAAGACCCGGTCCGCGGTATCCAACTGCCGCGGGCCTGACGGAATGGAGGACAACCATGGATAAGGAACAAATTATGCGGTGGACCCGGCAGCTGTGCGAGGCGCCGGGCATCTCCGGGCGGGAGGGCCAGGGGGAAAAAAGCGCCGCCCAAATTGCCCGGGGCCTGCTTTCGGCCCTGGGCCCGGTGAAGGAAAGCCCCCTGGGCTCCCTCCTCTGCACCGTGCAGGAGGGAGAGACGGACGCCCCCCACCTGATGCTGGAGGCCCACCTGGACCAGGTGGGCATGACCGTCACCCACCTGGAGGAGGGGGGCTTTTTACGGGTGTCCAACGTGGGGGGACTGGATAACCGCCTGCTGCCCGCCATGGCGGTGGTCATCCATACCGCCGGGGGACCCCGTCCGGCAGTGGTGGCCTCCACCCCGCCCCATCTTATTGACGGGGAGGAAAAACCCCAAAAGATTTCCGACCTGCTTGTTGACACGGGGTATTCCACCGAAGAGGCCCGGGAGTTCTTCCGCTCCGGCGACCCCGTCACCATGGACAACCGCTTTATCCCCATGGGGGAGGACCTGATGCTGTCCGCCGCCCAGGACGACCGGGTGGGCTGCGTGGCGGTCATCGCCGCCGCACATCTGATCAAAGAGCAGAAGCCCGGCTGCAAGGTCAGCGTGGTGCTGGCATCCCTGGAGGAGGTGGGCGGCCAGGGCGCCGCCACCGCCGCCTATGCCCTGGCCCCCGACCGGGCCATTGCGGTGGACGTCTCCTTTGCCGACGGCTTTGGGGTGCCCAAACACCGCTGCGGCACCCTGGGGGGCGGCCCCATGATCGGCCACGCCCCGGGGCTGGACAGCGCCATGACCCGGCGGCTGCAGGAGCTGTGCGGGGAGGAGGACATCCCCTGCCAGGACGAGGTGATGGGGGGCCGCACCAGCACCGACGCCGACAGCATTTTTGCCGTCGGGACAGGGGTGCGCACGGCCCTGGTATCCATCCCCCTGCGCAATATGCACACCGCGGTGGAAGTGGTGAAGGCCCGGGATGTGCTGGACACGGCCCGGCTGCTGGCCGCATATGCAAAGGAGGTACGCTGACATGGACCTGATGACACGCTTGCGGGAGCTGACCGCCATCCGGGGCATTTCGGGCCGGGAGGACCGGGTCCGGGAGGCCATTATCGCCCGGATTCAAGACCACTGTGACACCTGGCATGTGGACAACATGGGCAACCTGATTGTGGAAAAGCGCGGGACGGCCCGGCCCGCCAAAAAGGTGCTGTTTGACGCCCACATGGACGAGGTGGGCTTTGTGGTCACCTACATCGAGGAGGACGGCATGCTCCGCTTTACGCCGGTGGGGGGCGTCATGCCCTCGGTGACCACCGCCCGCCGGGTGCTGGTGGGGCCGGACGACCGGGTCATCCCCGGGGTCATCGGCGCAAAGCCCATTCACCTTATGGACGCAAAGGACAGGGAAAGCTACGTCAAAACCGACGATATGCTCATTGACATCGGCGCCCCGGACCGGGCGGCCGCCCAGACGCTGGTAAAGGTGGGGGATATGATCACCTTTGACAGCGACTGGACCCCCATGGGGGATCTGGTGCGGATGCGGGCCATTGACGACCGGGTGGGCTGCGCCCTTTTGGTGGGCCTTATCCAGTCCGACCTGCCCTGCGACTGCGCCTTTTCCTTTTCGGTGCAGGAGGAGACCGGCTGCCACGGCGCAAAGGCCGCGGCCTTTGCGGTGCGCCCGGACATTGCCGTGGCGGTGGAGGGCACCACCGCCGGGGACATCCACGGCACCCCCGGCCACAAGGCCGTCTGCCGGGTGGGGTCCGGCCCGGTGCTCTCCTTTATGGACCGGGGCACCATTTACACAAAGGAGCTGTACGACCGCGCCCTGGCCCTGGCGGAGGAAAGGGGCATCCCCTGCCAGACCAAGGAGGGGGTCTTTGGCGGCAACAACAGCCGCAGCCTGCAGACGGCGGCCGCCGGGGCCCGGGTGCTGGCGGTGTCGGTGCCGGTGCGGTACATCCACTCCGCCACCTCCTGCGCAAGCCCCGCGGACATCCGGTCCGCCATGGACCTGCTGACCGCCCTGGCCGGGGACCTGCCCCGGTGATCCGCCTGGCGGAGCCCTTCTGCTCCGCCCTGGGCGGGACGGGGGGCAGCCCCCTTATCGCCGCCCAAATACAGGCTCAGGCCGCCAGTGCCGGGGGCGGCATCCTGCGGGAGTTTTGGGTGGGGGAGGATGAGGCGGGCGTCCACAGCTGGCTTTGCCGCAGCGGAGATTCCCTGTGGGCCACCGCCCACCCTGGACCCGCCGCCCGGGAGGCCGCGGCCTTTTTGGAGCTGTTGGGCGGAAGCCTTCTCCAGGTGGACGACGCCATTATAGAGGTCCTGGGGCCCGCCCGGGGGGTGCGCCGCCCTGTGCTGGCATGGCACCCTGAGGATGCGCCGGAACCGGAGGTCCTGTCCGGCCTGCGCCTGCAAATTGCCCCGCCCGGGGATGCGTCCCTGGCCCGGGCCATGATGGACCTCCACGCCGACGCGGGGGAGGTGCCCCCAGGGGACCGGTGGGACAACCTGTACGCCGAGCTGCACCTGCGGTGCCGCCGGGGCGCGGCGGCCGGGGCGGTGCTGTGGGATGGAGAAAAAGCGGCGGCCTGCGCCGCCCTGGGCTCCATGGGCACGGGGGACGCCGTGGTCAGTCATGTCTGCACCCTGCCGTCCTACCGCCGCCGGGGGCTGGCCTCCCAGGCGGTGCGGGCCCTCTGCCGGCTGGCGGAGGGGATGGGCCGCCGCCCCGTCCTCTGCTGCCGGGAGGAGCTGCTGCCCCTGTATGCGGGGGTGGGCTTTGCCCCCACGGGGCAGGGCCACTGGATAATCAGAACAGGAGAAACCCTATGAGCGATTTTTTTAAGATAGATCCCCGGCTGGAGGCGCTGGCCCGGAAGGCCGAGGCCCTGTGCGCCCCCCGGCTGGCCCAGGTGGACGAGGTGGCCCGGTACAACGGGGAAAAGGTGCTGGCCGCCTTTGGCGCCTGCCGGATCTCGGAGGCCCACCTGAAGGGCACCACCGGCTACGGCTACGACGACCGGGGCCGGGACGGCCTGGACCGGGTGTTTGCCGCCGCCTTTGGCTGTGAAGATGCCCTGGTGCGCCACAGCTTTGTAAACGGCACCCACGCCCTGGCCACCGCCCTGTTTGGGGTGCTGCGGCCGGGGGACCTTTTGCTGTCCGTCACCGGGCGGCCCTACGACACCCTGGAGGAGACCATCGGCATCCGGGGCCAGGGGGGCGGCTCCCTGCTGGAGTTTGGCGTCCGCTACGGCCAGGTGGAGCTGCTCCCCGACGGCAGCCCCGATTTGGCGGCCATTGCCCGGGGGGCGGGGTCGGCCAAGGTGGTGTACATCCAGCGGAGCCGGGGGTACTCCCTGCGCCCCTCCCTGACGGTGGAGGCCATCGGCCGCATGGCCAAAGCCGCCAAGGAGGCAAACCCCGGCGTCATTGTCATGGTGGACAACTGCTACGGCGAATTTGTGGAGCGCACCGAGCCCACCCAGGCGGGGGCGGACCTCATGGCGGGGTCGCTCATCAAAAACCCGGGGGGAGGCATTGTGCCCACCGGGGGGTATATTGCCGGGCGGCGGGATTTGGTGGAGCTGTGTGCCCAAAGGCTTACCTGCCCCGGCCTTGGCCGGGAGGTGGGGGCCACCATGGACCTGCTGCGGGAGCTGTACCTGGGCTTCTTTTTGGCTCCCCAAACCGTGGCCGGCGCCCTTAAGACCGCCATCTTTGCGGCGGCGCTGTACCACCTGCTGGGCTTTGGGGTAACCCCCGGCTGGCAGGAGCCCCGGGCCGACATCATCCAGACCATTTGCACCCACGGGCCGGAGGAGCTTATCGCCTTTTGCCGGGGCATCCAAAAGGGGGCGCCGGTGGATTCCTTTGTGTCGCCGGAGCCCTGGGACATGCCGGGGTACGACAGCCAGGTAATTATGGCGGCGGGGGCCTTTACCATGGGGGCGTCCATCGAGCTGTCCGCGGATGCC
>CALGIL010000341.1 GCA_937914895.1 uncultured Angelakisella sp. | reverse complement strand
GGGGATTCGCCCCTTTGGTGGTCTTTCCCCCCTTTCTGCCAGCAGAAAGGGGGCCTGCCCGGAGGGCAAAGAGGGTTTGGGGTAACACCCCATAGAGTAAAAAAGATAACTTTGGCTAAAATCAGGGCCCCGCCCGGCAGGGCACAAAACACCTCCGGAGGGAATCCTGCCCGCCAGGACAAAATAGCCTTCGCCCCTTGGGCCAACATAGCGGCCGCGCAGACCCCGCAGGGCAGAGGATGCAAAAGGGGGACCGGTCCCCCTTATACCTTCAGCTCCGCCCTCTCCCCCAGCAGCCCCCGGTTTTGGTCCAGCAGGGGGCGGATGTACTCCTCCAAAAATTCGTCCACCTGGGTGGGGGCGCGGCCCACAAAGGCGGCGGGGTCCAAAATGGCCTCCGCCTGGGCCCGGGTAAGACCAAAGGCCGGATCGGCACAGATGCGGTCCAAAAGGTCGTTGGGTGCCCCCTCCTCCTTGACCATCCGGGCCGCCTCCTGGGAGTGGACCCGCAGCCGCTCGTGGAGTACCTGGCGGTCGCCCCCCTTTTTTACCGCGTCCATGAGGATGTTTTCGGTGGCCATAAAGGGCAGCTCGTCCAGCACCCGCCGGCGGATGACCTTGGGGTACACCACCAGGCCGTCGCAGACGTTCAGCATCAAATTCAGGATGGCGTCCACCCCCAAAAAGGCCTCGGCCACCGCAATGCGCTTGTTGGCCGAATCGTCCAGGGTCCGCTCCATCCACTGGGTGCCGGCGGTAAAGGCCGGGTTGAGGACGTCGATGATGACATACCGGGCAAGGGCGGTGATGCGCTCGCTGCGCATGGGGTTGCGCTTGTAGGGCATGGCCGAGGAGCCGATCTGGTGCTTTTCAAAGGGCTCCTCCAGCTCCTTAAAGCTTTGGAGGATGCGCAGGTCGCCGGAAAACTTCATGGCGCTTTGGGCAATGCCCGCCAGGGCCGACAGCACCTGGTAGTCCGCCTTGCGGGAGTAGGTCTGCCCCGACACCGGCACCACCCTGCCAAGGCCCATCTCTTTGGCGATGTCCTCCTCAATGGCCTTTACCTTGCCGTCGTCCCCCTCCAGCAGCTCCATAAAGCTGGCCTGGGTGCCGGTGGTGCCCTTGCTTCCCAGCAGGGCCAAATCCCCCAGGCGGTGCTCCACCTCGCAAAAATCCATGTACAGCTCGTAAAGCCACAGGGTGGCCCGCTTGCCTACGGTGGTCAGCTGGGCGGGCTGCAGGTGGGTGTAGGCCAGGGCCGGCATCTCCTTATACCGGCGGGCAAAGGCGGCCAGCAGGTCCATCACCCCCAGCAGCTTGCGCCGGACCACCTCCAGCCCCTCCTTCATCACAAGGACGTCGGTGTTGTCCCCCACGTAGCAGGAGGTGGCGCCCAGATGAAGGATGCCGGCCGCGTCGGGGCACTGCACCCCATAGGCGTAAATGTGGCTCATCACGTCGTGGCGGACCTCTTTTTCCCGGGCGGCGGCCACATCGTAATTGATGTCGTTTTTATGCTCCTCCAGCTGGCGGATCTGCCCGTCGGTAATGGGCAGACCCTGCCGCTGCTCCGCCCGGGCCAGGGCGATCCACAGCCGCCGCCAGGTGCGGAATTTGTTGTCCTCCGAAAAGATGTACTGCATCTCGTCACTGGCATAGCGGGTAGAAAAAGGGCTGACATAACGGTTGTGCTCCATGGCGGAGGCCTCCTTTTAGAAGTCAGAAGTGAGAAGACAGAGGGCAGAAGAAGGGCAAGGCCGCGGGACGCAGTCCCTTTAGAAGTCAGAAGTGAGAAGACAGAGGGCAGAAGAAGGGCAAGGCCGCGGGACGCAGTCCCTTTAGAAGTCAGAAGTGAGAAGACAGAGGGCAGAAGAAGGGCAAGGCCGCGGGACGCAGTCCCTTTAGAAGTCAGAAGTGAGAAGACAGAGGGCAGAAGAAGGGCAAGGCCGCGGGAC
>CALGIL010000340.1 GCA_937914895.1 uncultured Angelakisella sp. | reverse complement strand
TCAGCAGGATAGAGCAACTGCCTTCTAAGCAGTAGGCCGGGGGTTCGAGTCCCTCTTGGCGCGCCACTCCATACTTCGTATGGAACGCGCCAACCGCCCGGGCCGACCTTCTTTGAAGAAGGGGATTTTTGGCGTTTCCTCTTCCAGCATGCCACAGCAGAAAACAGAATAGATGGTGGATATGGCGCAGTTGGTTAGCGCGCCAGATTGTGGCTCTGGAGGCCGTGGGTTCGACTCCCACTATCCACCCCATTTCGTTTGGGATTCGGTTGGAGGTCAGCACCCCTGGCCTAATCCCAAACATCATTTTGGGCTGTAGCCAAGTGGTAAGGCACCAGACTTTGACTCTGGCATTCCGATGGTTCGAGTCCATCCAGCCCAACCAACAAGAAAGACACCCCTATGGGTGTCTTTCTTGTTGGTTGGGCGCCTGCGGGCGGGTTTATCCGCTCGCTTTGCTCGCTCTATGTGTGGTAGGAACCTACGGTTCCCCCACACACGCCCCCTCCCTTGCGGCTCCTTTAAACAGTCAAAGTATTCCAGAATAGAAAGGGCACCCTGTCTGGTGTCTTTCTTGCTGGTTGGCCGCCTGCGGTCGGGGCTATCCGCTCGCTTTGCTTGCTCCATATGCGGCAGGAGACTGTGGTTCCCTGATACACGCCCCCTCCCTTGCGGGGCGGAAAGTGCGCATACCTATTTTCACCTGCGGATGCAAAAAAGCATTCCTTTTCCGGCAAGGGGAAGGGATGTCTTTTTTTATTTGGAAAAGCATGATACTATGGATTCAAAGATGATTGCATTCTGTTATGGTATATGGATTCAAAGATGATTGCATTCTGTTATGGTATACGGATAAACAGGAATTTGAAAGGCTTATGGATGGCGCAAAAAATGAATGACGATACGAAAAGTGAATTTATTTTAAGCTTGGATAAGCTGCATACAACGGATTTGGGAATCAAACGGATAAAAAGGAATCTCTCCTTAGATGTGGATGATGTTGTTGCCTGGTGCGAAAATAAAATCAGAGAACCCAGCAGCAGAATCGTCAGGAAAGGAAAGAACTGGTATATTCGTACAGCCGACTGTGAAATAACAGTGAATGCTTACAGTTATACCATCATTACGGCGCATCCGTTAAAAAACAGGTAAATTTTCAATTTGTCGCTGGGCTCAGAAAAAATCTTTTCTGCCTAAAACTCTTTTTTCCCACGATGATTACAGATAAAAAGGTACCTCGAAGCAGGGACCTTTTCCTGTTGGCTGGCCGCCTGCGGGCATTGCCCTTTCTGCCGCGCGATGTGGGACAAGAATGTTTACCAATTTGGTATTGTATTTTTGCGGGGACCGTGGTATACTCAAAAAGAACCGATTAGCCTGACAATCACAGTAAGGAGGACACACCATGGATAAAGCCAAAGAGTCCGCGGTCCAACAAAGGGATCAAAGCGGCAGCGAGATCATTCAGAACCCGGAACGCATCGTCTGTTCTCCCGAGTTCCCCGACGGGTGCATAGACGTAGAGACGGGCAAATCCGAAAAGTGGCATTCCTAACCGGACGGCCCGCAGGCGGTAAAAGCTTGCGGGCCGTCTTTTCTGTTGGCCGCCCGCGGATGGAGGCTTCACGTCCCGCGCATCCCTGACAGACAGCCCCCCCGTTGGGAGATACTTGCGTCGGGGGGATGGGTGGAATTTTTGCCGGGGCCGTTTATTTGTTCCTTAGACTATGGTAAAGTAGGAATAGAAAAACAGGCGTAAGCGCAGTTTTTAGAAAAACGGCTGTGGGTAAGGAGTTAGAATCATGAAACAATGGATTCCCGTATGTTTGTGCCTGCTGATGGCGCTTTTATGCGCCTGCGGCGCCGGGCCTGCCATGGAAAGCCCTTCTGTTCCGCCGGCTTCCGGCGAAGCATCCTCCGCGCCGGCGGCGGAACAGGACTATACCTACGCCCACGAGCTGGCCGGCCAGTACGACTACTACGCCTATGGCAGGGCGCCGGAAAATGGGCAACTGCCGCTGATCATGCACGTTTTGGAAGAACGCGGGTTAAAATCCGATTTTACCAAAGACGGCAACCTCCTGGACCTGACCCAAGAGGATTTTAAGCAGATGAGCAGACTCTTTTTTGCGGAGTCGGTTCCTCCCTCCGATTACGACGAGGAATCCCTCTATTTCTGGGGCTTTCCCGCCGACGCGGTGGTTTTGGAGCCCTTTGAAATCACCGAGGGGGATGGGGGCGTTACGGTCCTGTACGGCAGGTTTGCCATGGATGAAAGTGGCAACCGCCACTGGCTCTATCCCGTGCGGTATTCCATGGAGTGCCACACCCTTGCGGCGGAGGAAATCCCCGCTTTTATGCAGGGATTTAAGGCCCCCGGCGATGAGGTATACAGAATCCGGCAGGTGGAAAATATCAGGGACATCGCACAGGCAAAGGAAATCTACACCAAGTACGGATACGGAGAGCTTTTGGAGGCAAGGCAGTACGAGCTTAAAACCCCCGAGGATATTCTGGCGATGGCCCAGCGGGTAAACAGCGGGATGTACCGGGAGATTACCGCGGCCTATGCGCTGATGAACGACATCGACATGGCCGGTGTGGATTTTTCTTCCATCGGGACCAACCAAACGCCCCTTTACTATGATGACGAGAGAAACCCCATCACCAGCGGATTTAACGGGCTTTTCGACGGCAACGGCTTCAGCATTAAGAACCTGAGCTTTGTGGGGGAAAGAAAAGGCTCGGTCAGCGACGCAAATGAGTTTGGGTTCTTTTCGGTCCTTGGCAGCAGGAGCCATGTCATGGACCTTCGCATAGAAAACGCGCAGATCGGCTATCGGGGGCAGGCCAGTGCCCATGTGTCCGCCGGCATATTGGCGGCAAGCCTGAAGGGCGGCACTATCGAAAACACCGCGGTTTCCGGAAGCGTGGAAGGCACCGTCGAAGTGGGCGGCCTTTGCGGATGCGCGAGTGGTGATTTCTGGTCCCCTGGCAGGGACCTCAATAATCCGCCCATGGGCTTTATTTACAACTGCCGGGCCGATGTGGACGTAAAGGGGAACAGCGTGCTGGGCGGATTGGTGGGGACCAGTCACCGTGTGAGCATAGAGCACTGCCACGCCAAAGGGACGGTTACCACTTACAGTCCCACCGCAGAGATGAGCGGAAGTGTTGGGGGCTTCGCGGGGCACAACGCATGGGCGGAGATATACGACAGCAGCGCGGCCACCCAGGTGTTCACCCTCACCCCGGCCCGCTGCGTGGGCTCCTTTGTCGGCCTTAACGATGGAGATATTTACAACTGCTTCTTTCTGAACACGCTGTCCAACTGGAAGCCGTCGGGGGACAGCCCCAGAAGCGAGCTTTCCAACGACGTCGTGGGGCTTGACAAGGAGGAGTTCGATATGCGAATGGAACAGAAGCCTGTCGGCTGAAATAAGCGGGGCGCCCATGGGGGGTGCCGGCAGGGACAATGGGGGTTGGACGGGAAAGGGGACGGCGCCATGATTTTATCGGATCGCACCATCAAAAGCCTGTTAAAAACAGGCGCACTGCAAATACATCCATTGGACGATGTACAGATTCAGCCGGCCAGCGTGGACATCCGCCTGGGGAACACCTTTACCATCCTGGAGGACACCTCCTCCAGCGTTATCCGGCTGTCGGGGGAAATCCCCTATAAAACCATACAGTCGGACAAATATGTGCTCATGCCCGGACAGTTCGTCCTTGCCACCACCATGGAGTACTTCCGGCTGCCCGACAACATGACCGCCTTTGTGGAGGGCCGAAGCTCCATCGGCCGGCTGGGGCTGTTCATCCAAAACGCGGGCTGGGTGGACCCGGGGTTTGAGGGTGAGATCACCCTGGAGCTTTTTAACGCCAACCGGTGCGCCATCCAGCTCCAGGCCGGCCGCCGGGTGGGGCAGCTGGTCTTTGCCCAGCTGGACCGGCACGCCGACAGGCCCTACAGGGGGAAGTACCAGGGACAGAAGGGCGCCACCGGCTCCCGCATTTATTTGGACGACGAATCAAAAAGAGACGCGGACTAAGCAAAAGACAAGGGTTTTGGCCGAAGATTCTTCTTCCGCCGCCATATTCCATGAAAGGGCCGGCCCCCGGGGCCGGCTTTTTCATAAGATGCAGCCTCCGCCGCGCGGTCACATTTTCCTCCGGCGCAATAAAATAATAGTGGGGAACCGTACCGGGATGATTAAGCCTGTAAAAATGGGGACAAAATAGGACTGTGCCCCCTCGGGAAAGAGGAACAAAATCATTGCGGGAGTGTGTGATATGACCATCAAGCGTGGTGAGATATATTACGCCGATCTCAGTCCGGTGGTTGGCTCGGAGCAGGGAGGGGTGCGTCCGGTGCTCATTGTGCAAAACGACGTGGGCAATAAATTCAGCCCCACCGTCATCGCGGCCGCCATTACCAGCCAGCAGGACAAGGCCAAACTGCCCACCCACATCAACCTGCCCTCGGGTTCCACGGGGCTTGCCAAAGATTCGGTGGTGCTGCTGGAGCAGGTGCGGACACTGGACAAAAAACGCCTAAAGGAGCGCATGGGGAAGATCGACGATCCATCTATGAGCCAAATCGACAGGGCCCTTTCCATCAGCTTTGGACTGGGCGGCAAAAATCGGGCTACATAGATGTGTACCACAAAAAGCCCTTGGCAAAGGGGCGTCCCACACCGGGGCGCCCCTTTGTACCGCTTATGGCGGGGGAGGATGGGTGCCGGAAACCCGCCGCGGGGACGCCGCGGCTTTCGCGGGCGGGCGGCCCGGGCGCGGCGGCACAAAGGAAGGCGGATGGGACAAGTTTGAAAGGAAATTTGTCGAGTGTAAAGAAATCCCCTTGACAGACATTCCCCCAGCCTGTATGATATGAAAAGAAGGCAACCTTGTAAAGACAATGGCTTTACACTTTGGGAGGTGTCGAGTTGCCCAAGAACCTGGAGATCTCCTTTCTGCTGGATTTTTATGGGGACATGCTTACGGACAAGCAGAAGGACGTAGTGGAGCTGTACTACAACGAGGACCTTTCTCTGGGGGAGATTGCCGCCCACAGCGGCATCACCCGGCAGGGCGTCCGGGACTCCATCAAGCGCGCCGAGGCCCAGCTGCTGGAATATGAATCCCGCCTGCGCCTGGCCGACCGGTTTCGTGAAATCAGCCAGTCCCTGGACGAGATCATCGGACTTGCCCAGGAGATCGAGCGGATCAACGACCGCTTTGGCGCGTCCAACGACATCTATGTCCGCACCTCCCAGATTGTCCGGGTTGCCCGGCAGATGGAGGACGATCACGAAGTGACGGGAGAAAAAAGCATTGGCATTTGAGGGACTGTCCGAAAAGCTTGGTTCTGTCTTCAAAAAGCTGAAAAACCGCGGAAAGCTCAGCGAGGCCGACGTAAAGGAGGCCATGCGGGAGGTGCGGCTGGCGCTGCTGGAGGCGGACGTCAACTATAAAGTGGCCAAGGAATTTGTGGCCGGCGTCACCCAGAAGGCCCTGGGGGAGGAGGTCTTAAACAGCCTGACCCCCGCCCAGCAGGTGATTAAAATCGTCAACGAGGAACTGACCGCCCTCATGGGCACCGGCCACGAGCGGATCAACATCTCCTCCAAAATCCCCACCGTCATCCTCATGTGCGGTCTGCAGGGCTCGGGCAAGACCACCCACTGCGCAAAGCTGGGCTATCTGTTTAAAAGCCAGGGCAAGCGCCCGCTGCTGGTGGCCTGCGATATTTACCGCCCGGCCGCCATCGACCAGCTGAAGGTGGTGGGCGAAAAGGCCGGGGTGCCCGTCTTCGAGATGGGCCAGACCGACCCGGTGCAAATTTGCAAAAAGGCCCTGGGCCACGCCAATGACCACGGCAACGACATTGTCATCATCGACACCGCCGGCCGTCTGCACATCGATCAGGAGCTGATGGAGGAGCTGCGCCGGATCAAGGAGTTTGCAAAGCCCAACGAGACCCTTTTGGTCATCGACGCCATGACCGGCCAGGATGCCGTCAACGTCGCCGCATCCTTCGACCAGGAGCTGGGGGTGGACGGGGTGATTCTGACCAAGCTGGACGGCGATACCCGGGGCGGCGCCGCCCTGTCGGTTCGGGCCGCCACGGGCAAGCCCATCAAGTTTGCCGGCATGGGGGAAAAAATCGGGGATTTGGAACCCTTTTACCCCGACCGCATGGCCTCCCGGATTTTGGGGATGGGCGACGTGCTCACCCTCATCGAAAAGGCCGGCGGAATGGATATGGACAAGGCCATGGAGATGGCCAAAAAGATGCAGGACAACAAGGGCTTCGACTTTAACGACCTGCTGGACCAGATGAACGAGATGAAGAAGATGGGCCCCCTGTCCAGCATCCTGGGGATGATCCCCGGGGCCAAGGTGTCCGACGAGGATGCCGAAAAGGGGGAAAAGGAGCTGAGCCGCATCGAGGCCATCATCCGATCCATGACCCCCGCGGAGCGGTCTAAGCCCTCCCTGATCAACCCCGGCCGCAAGCGGCGCATTGCCGCGGGCAGCGGCACCCGGGTGGAGGACGTCAACCGGCTGCTGCACCAGCTGGACCAAAGCGCCAAAATGATGAAGCAGCTGCGCAAGGGCGGCAGGCGCCGCCGGGGCATGCCGGGCCTTGGGGGATTCCCCATGTAATATACATTCTCCCGGACCCCCGGGCCCGGTGGAAGGATACATACCCTAAAGTATGGAGGTGACATACATGGCAGTAAAGATCAGACTCCGCCGCATGGGTGCGAAGAAGGCTCCCTTCTACCGCATCGTTGTGGCCGATTCCCGCTATCCCAGAGACGGCAGGTTTATTGAGGAAGTAGGCACCTACGACCCCACCAAAAATCCTTCCGAGTTCAAGATTGACGAGGAAAAGACCAAGAAGTGGCTGGCCAACGGCGCACAGCCGACCGATACCGTTAAATCCCTGCTGAAGCTGAGCGGTATCCTGTAAAAAGGAGTAGGTCATGGAAGAACTGATTGTTGCAATCGTAACCGGCCTGGTGGACGACAAAGAGGCCATTCAGGTGACCGCGGACGAACCGGACGAGGAAGGCACCATTGTCTATCACCTCCATGTGGGTCCCGACGACATGGGCAGGGTTATCGGCAAGCAGGGCCGCATTGCCAAGGCCATCCGCACCGTGGTGCGGGCCGCCGCCAGCAAGCAGGGTCTGCGGGTGGCCGTCGAAATCGACTGACGCCCCTCCGGCGATTATTGTGACGAAGTACCAGTCAGGGCTGCATTCCGGTGCAGCCCTCTTTGGACTTGGGAGGAAACAGGCGGGAATGAAAAAACAGTTTTTGGAATGCGGGCAGATTGTGTCGGTCCACGGCCTTGCGGGCGAGGTCAGGGTGCAGCCCTGGAGCGACGACGCCCAGGGCCTGACGGAGTTTGGCACCTTTTACCTGGACGGCGGGCAGACCCCCGTGACGGCGGAAAGCGCCCGGGTCCACAAGGGGATGCTGCTGCTGAAGCTGGGGGGCGTGGATACCCGGGAGGAGGCCCTGGCCCTGCGGGGCAAGACCCTGTATATCGACCGGGCCGATGAGACCCTGGAGGAGGGCGTGTACTACGTCCAGGACCTTATGGGGCTGGAGGTGTACGACGCCGACAGCGGCCGGCTGTACGGCACCCTGTGCCAGGTGTCCCAGACCGGGGCCAACGACGTCTACCACGTCCGCTTTGCCGATGGCAGCCAGCAGCTGGTGCCCGCCATCAAGGAAGTGGTGGTGCGCACCGACCTGGAACAGAACCGCATGGAAATCCGTCCGCTGAGGGGGTTGTTTACGGAGTGACCCCTCGTTTTGACGTGGCGACCCTGTTTGTGGAGATGTGCAGGACCATCACCGACGAAAGCATCATCGGCCGGGCCCAGGCGTCCGGCGCCATTGAGATACACTACCACAACATCCGGGACTGGGCGGGCAACAAGCACGGCAGGGTGGACGACACCCTGTACGGCGGCGGCAAGGGCATGCTGCTGCAGGCCCAGCCGGTGTACGCCTGCTGGCAGGAGATCTGCCGCCAGTCCGGCAGCAGGCCCTATGTGGTGTTCCCCTCGCCCCAGGGCAAGGTGTTTACCCAGCAAAAGGCCCGGGAGCTGGCCGGGCGGGAGCATGTGCTGTTCCTGTGCGGCCATTACGAAGGGGTGGACCAGCGGGTGCTGGACGAGCTGGTGGACGAGGAGCTTTCCCTGGGGGACTTTGTGATGACCGGGGGGGAGCTGGCCGCCATGGTCATGCTGGACTGCGTGGCCCGGCTGCAGCCCGGCGTGCTGGCGGAGGACGCCTGCTTTACCGACGAAAGCCACTGGGACGGCCTGCTGGAATACCCCCAGTATACCCACCCCGCCCTGTGGCGGGACCGGGAGGTCCCGCCCATTCTGCTTACCGGCCACCACGCCAACATCACCCGCTGGCGCAAGGACCAGAGC
>CALGIL010000339.1 GCA_937914895.1 uncultured Angelakisella sp. | reverse complement strand
ACAAAAGTGGAGAAAGGTTGGCTCGGTTACAAAGCGAGGCAATGAGAGAAAGCAACCCGGAGGGCAAAGGGGCTTTGGGACCACGTCCCATAATGTAAGGGAGGATAACTTTGGTTAAAAGCAGGCCCTGCCCGACACACCCCGCCCCAGGGGTGTTTTTTGTGGCGCCTTTGGCAGTTTTGATAGTTTTTAGTGCGGTAGCACACTAAAATTATGCGCGGAATACAGCGGATTTGGCCTTGACAGGGCCTTAAAACCTGTTATAATTTACCGTAGTAGCAAACTAAAGTAATGCGAGAAAAGGAGCCTGTCTATGAGGCAAATCAGCAGAACAGCCCGCCGGACCATGGGCTCCGGGCTGGGAGGAAAAGGGGATCATCGGTAGGCAGGGTATGGCCGTCCCACACAGACTGCGGGCCTCCCCCGGGGGTCCGCCATCCAAAGGAGGAAATCCCCCATGAAGAAAACACTGGCCCCGCTGCTGGCGGGACTGATGCTTGCCCTGACCCTGGCCGGGTGCGGCGCCCCGGCCCCCGGCCCGTCCGGTGGGTCCGGCAGCTCCACCGGCGCCCCCGGCGGCACGGACATCATCAACATCGTCATGTTCGGCTCCCCCGACGGGTTTATGCCCTACCTGGGCTCCGGCGGAATGTACACCACCACCGCCGCAAACGGCCTGATTTACGAAGCTCTGACCAAGCTGGACGGGGACTTTAACGTCCAGCCCTGCCTTGCCGCGGACTGGACCGTCAGCGAAGACAGCCTGACCTACACCTTCAACCTGCGCCGGGATGTCAAGTGGCAGGACGGCACCCCCTTTACCGCGGGGGATGTGCTGTTCACCTTCAAGATGATTCTGGACCCCCGGTGGACCGGCACCGGCTCCCCCTACCTCATGAGCGTCAAGGGGGCCGAAGCCTATAAAAACGGACAGGCGGGCGACGTGGAGGGCCTGGCCGCCCCCGACGACTACACCGTGGTGGTCACCATGGAGCAGCCCTATGCTCCTTTTCTGGAGTGCATGCAGGGCAGCCTGCCCATTCTGCCCGCCCATATGTTTGAGGGCCTGGATATTGCCGACTACGCCGCCGCCCCCATCGCCAAAGCCCCCATGGGCACCGGTCCCTGCGTCTTTGGCCGCTATGTCACCGACCAGTATGTGGAGTATGACATGAACCGGGATTATTACGGCGGCACCCCTAAGTTTGACAAGCTGATTCTCAAGATTATGAACTCCGACCTTGCCCTTCTCGCCTTTGAAAAGGGGGAGCTGGACATCACCACCAACGTGGCCATGGGCACCATGCCCGCCGCCGACTACGACCTCCTTATGGACATGGATACTGTAAAGGTGGTCACCTTTGAGACCTCGGGCATCCAGTTTATGACCATCAACTACGCCAAAGCGGAGCTGGCCGACCCCCGCTTCCGTCAGGCGGTCAGCTATGCCATCGACCGGGAGACCATGGCGGCCCAGCTGCTGGGCACCCTTGGCACCCCCGCCTACACCTCCGTACCGCCCTTTTCCCCTTATTACAAGGGGGACACCGCCCCCCTGAAATATGACCCCGACAAGGCGCGGGCCCTGCTGGCGGACCTGGGCTGGGATCAAAGCCGGGTTTTGACCCTCCAGGTGCCCAGGGGAGAGGTGGTCCGGGAGCGGATGGCCCCCATTGTCCAGCAGTACCTGGCCGCCGCGGGCATCCAGGTGGAGCTGCAGTTCGGCGAATTCGCCTCCATCCTCCCCTCGGTCAGCGACAAAAGCTACGACCTTGCCTTCTTCGGCACCGGCTCCACCATGATCGACCCCGACGCGGCCTATTACAGCTACTTTTACAGCGGCCAGACCCGGGACGCCGGGGGCTGGAACATGGGCGGCTATCAAAACGCCGATATGGACCGGCTGCTGGACGCCGGCAGGGCCACCGCGGATACCACCCGGCGCAAAGAGCTGTACGGCGAGGTGCAGGACATTGAGGCGGGGGACCCCAACTTTATCAACTTCTATTTTGAAAAGGCGCTGGCGGTGGTGTCAAACCGGGTCACCGGCGTCACCCCCTCGGCCTCCGGCTTTGCCTGGGACATTCTAAACTGGGAAGTGGCGGCCTGAACCGGCCCCCCGCCCGCGGAAAGGAGGCGGCGTCATGGTCCGCTATACGGTCAGGCGGGTGCTGGGCACCATTCCGCTGTTGCTGCTCATCAGCGTCATCGCCTTTGCCCTGGTGCACCTGATGCCCGGCGATCCCCTGGAGATGATGATCAACCCCGGCATCTCCCAGCACGAGATCGAGGTGCAGCGGGAGCGCCTGGGCCTGGGGGACAGTCTGCCCGCCCAGTATTTTGCCTGGCTGGGGCAGATCCTCCGGGGCAACCTGGGGTACTCCATCTCCTCCCAGGAGCCCATTTCGGACATCCTGGCCCAGCGGATTCCCGCCACCGTGCTGCTTATGGGCAGCGCTATGGCCGTCAGCCTGCTTGCCGCCGTCCCCGCGGGGGTGCTTTCGGCGGTGCGGCGGTATTCCGGCCTGGACTACGCCATTACCGCCGCCAGCCTCTGCGGCGTTTCGGTCCCCTCCTTCTTTTTGGGCCTGTGCGCCATCTATCTTTTCGGCGTCCGGCTGGACCTTTTTCCCACCGGGATGATGCTGACCCCCGGCATGCCCTTTTCGGTGCCGGACCTGCTGCGCCACCTGGCCCTGCCGGCCCTGGTGCTGGGCCTTGGGGGCGCGGCCCAGTACACCCGCTACATCCGCTCGGCCATGGTGGAGGTCCTGGACCAGGATTATATCCGCACCGCCCGGGCCAAGGGCACCGCCCAGGGGCGGGTGGTGTTTGTCCACGCCCTGCGGGGGGGCCTCATGTCCATCATCACCCTGCTGGGGATGGAGCTGCCCCAGCTCTTCGGCGGCGCGGTCATCACCGAACAGATCTTCTCCTGGCCCGGCATCGGGCGCCTCATGGTGGAGTCGGTGTTTGGGCGGGATTACCCGGTGCTTATGGCCCTCATTCTCATCACCGCGGTGCTGGTGGTGCTGGGGAATCTGCTGGCCGATCTGCTGTACGCGGTGGCGGACCCCCGCGTCAAATTGGGGTGATTCTATGGATATGGTGTTAAACGACGCCGGTGTGCAGGTGCCGGGATGGAAAAAGACCCTGCGCCGCTTCTGCCGCAGCCGCATGAGTGTTCTTGGGGCTTTTGTGCTGCTGCTCATCCTCCTCTGCGCGGTGCTGGCCCCGGTGCTGGCCCCCTGCGACCCCATGGAGATTGACATGGCGGCCTTCCGCCAGCCCCCGTCGGCGGCCCACCCCCTGGGCACCGACAACGTGGGCCGGGATGTCCTCAGCCGCCTGCTGTACGCGGGGCGCATCAGCATGGGGGTGGGCATTGGCGCGGTGGCCGTCTACCTGGTCATCGGGGTGGTGCTGGGGGCCGCCGCCGGCTTTTTGGGCGGCTGGGCCGATGCCGTCATTATGCGCCTGACCGACGCGGTCATGAGCTTCCCCCTTATGGTGTTGATGATCGCTTTGGTGGCCATCTTGGGCCAAAGCGTCGCAAATATCGTTCTCATCATCGCCCTGGTGGGGTGGCCGGGGGTGGCCCGGCTGGTGCGGGGGGAGGTGCTGTCCCTGAAAAACCGGGAATTTGTGGAGGCAGCCCGGGCCAGCGGCGAGGGAACGCTGTCCATCATCTTCCGCCAGCTGATCCCCAACTGCCTGCCGCCCATCATCGTCAACGGCACCTTTGGGGTGGCAAATGCCATCCTCACCGAGGCCAGCCTCTCCTTTCTGGGGCTGGGCGTTCAGCCCCCGGCGGCCAGCTGGGGCTATATGCTTATGGACGCCCAGTCTATCTCCATCCTCACCCGCATGCCCTGGCTGTGGCTGCCCCCCGGCCTTGTCATCTTTGTCACCGTCCTCTGCATCAACTTTGTCGGCGACGGCCTGCGGGATGCCCTGGACCCCAAACTGAATCGGTGACGCTGAAAAGCGAAAAAACAGCGCCTGTGTGCGATTGGCCAGCGCCGTTTTTGATTGCCGGTTTCCCTGTCTTTTGTAGGACGTATTTCTTTCTTTTCCAGCGTGGCTGCAGTCCACCGGCGTCTGCCTTCCTGCGAATGTTCCTTT
>CALGIL010000338.1 GCA_937914895.1 uncultured Angelakisella sp. | reverse complement strand
CCCCCTTTCTGCCAGCAGAAAGGGGGCCCCGCCGGAGGCGTAAGCGGTTTTGGGACTACGTCCCAAAGAGTAAAGAGGTAAACTCTTTGCTAAAAGCAAACCCCTGCCCCGTAGGGCATCACACCCCCCGGAGGATTTCTTCTGCGGCTGCGCCGCAGTTTTTGTGCTATAATAACCCCACCCGCTTACGGAATCAAAGATTCCGAGCGGGTCCCGGGAACATTGTATCGCAAAGGCCGCCTGACGGCGGCGGGCTGCGCCCTGCAATATGCTGCGCATATTGTCTTTGTGGTATAATAGCCGCAAACGGCTATTATACGATGATTTTAGTGGCCGGCCTACGGCCATGGCCGATTATACCATATCCGCTTCGCTTCTATGGTATAATAGATAAAGACAGCAAAAAACGGAGGTCCCCCCATGACCATCACCGACATCCGAAAAACCAAACAGGGGCGGTATGCCTTGTATATCGATGGGGAATTCTGCTTTTCGGTCCATTCGGACACCTACTGCCTGACCAACCTGGCCGCCGGGCTGGACATTACCCCGGACCGCCTGGAGGAGCTGCGCCGGGAGGACGAGGACCGATCCTGCAGGGACAAGGCCCTGCGGCTTTTGTCCCACGCGGCCCACAGCCGGGGGATGCTGATGGACAAGCTGACCCGGTTTTATGAGGAGGAGACGGCGGAGCGCGCCGCCGACCGGATGGCGGAGCTGGGCCTTTTGGACGACCTGGATTTTGGGCTGCGCTTTGGCACCGACCTTATGCGCCTGCGGGGCTGGAGCCTGCGGCGGACGGAGCAGGAGCTGCTGCGCAAGCGCCTGGACCGGGACACGGTGGCCCAGGTGATGGAGGAGCTGGCCCGGCGGGATGAGGACGGCGACGCCGCCCGCATTCTCAAGCTGCTGCGGGGGAGGTACCGCGGCAGGCTGGGGGACCGGCGAGGCGTGGAGAATACCGTTGCGGCGCTGCGGCGCCAGGGTTTTTCGCTGCCCGACATCCGGGCCGCCCTGGAGGCGGCCGCCGGGGAGGACGAAGACGGGTGAAGCCCCGGCGGCAAAGCCCCCGCCGCCTGGGGTATACTATTAAAATCCTGCCCCCGCATCCCCGGGGCGGGCAGAATCCGGGAAGGGAGCGTCCATTTGAAGCTGCTGATACGGGGCGGGTCCCTGGCTCTGGGCACCGTCTGTCTCTTTTTTGGCCTGCTGCCCATGGTGTGCTACGGGCATTTCCATGTGGGGCTTTGGGCGCTGGTGCTGGCGGGGGCCGGGTTTTTGCTTTTGCCGGCC
>CALGIL010000337.1 GCA_937914895.1 uncultured Angelakisella sp. | reverse complement strand
AAAACAGCAGCTTCCCAAGCTGCGGTTGAGGGTTCGATTCCCTTCATCCGCTCCAATGTAAAAAAGACACCCTAGTGGGTGTCTTTTTTACATTGGAGCGCCGCCTGCGGGCGGGAGTATCCGGCCGCAAGCGGCCTCGACGTGAGGCGGGCACCTAGGTGCCCGCCTCACACTCCCCCTCCCTCCCAGGGCAGAAAGCTTGCATATCCATTTTCACTTGCTGCGGCTTCAAAATGGCATAACTTTTTTAATAGAAAGCCCATGTCTTTTTTGTCTGCACAAGCGTGGTATACAGGCGGCAGTGGGGCCCTTTAAAAGTTGTCCCGCAGGTACTGAATATGGGGCAGGAGGTCCTGGTTGGAAAGATTGGTATGGGGCTCATACTCCAGCACGATGTTGGCGTCCGGGGTATAGCACCGATACTGGGGGGCCAGCTTTTCGAAGGAAAAGGTGCCGTGAAACAGGTCGTTGTGCTGGTCCCGCAGACCGTCGTTGTTATGGAAGTGGTACGCCTTTACCCGGCTGCTATGCTCCCGCAGAAAAGCGGGGATGTCCAGCCCGTTGACATGGGAGTGGCCCACGTCGATAATGCTGTACGCCCGGGGAATGCGGCGGAAAAAATCCGTGTACTGCTCGTTTGTGTAAAGGGGTGTCTTGCCCACGGGATAGGGCAGGTTTTCCACAAGGACGCAGACCTTATACCGGTCCGCCAGGTCCATCACCTGGGCGGCGTTTTCCTCGGCCCGCCGGCGGGCCGCGTCCACGGTGTCCGGCGTAAAGCCCAGCTGGGTGGTGTGGTAAACAACATGCCGCACCCCATATTCCGCCGCCAGCTCAAAGGTGCGGCGGTAGCTTTCCAAAAGATGCAGATGGGCGTCCGAGCCCTGCTGGCTGGTACCCTCGGTGCCAATATAGGGGCCGTGGAAGGTGATGGGGCAGTGAATGCGCTTCAGCACCTGGCAAAGCCGCCGCCAGTATTCATCATCGTGGGTAAAGGCGATCAGCTCGGTCCCAATTTGGGGGTCCCCCAGGCTGTCAACCCAGTCCGCTACCGATTCCATGCCGTCCTGGCTGCGAATAAGGGAGCTTACAAAAATATTCATCAGTATTCCTCCGGGTACCCAATGGACTGGGTGGTGTCCGCATCAAAGAAATGGAGCTTGGCGGGAAGCACCTGCCAATACGACTGCTGATCGATCCCCGGCACCCGCTCGGGCATAATGGAGACAATCTCCTGGCTGCCGGACTGGAAGTAGTAGCCGATGCGGTTACCGTAGTCCTCCACATACCCAATCTTCACCTTTACTGCGGGGGCCTGGTCCGCCGCTTCGGTCACCAGCAGCACATCCTCGGGGCGGATGCCCATGACCAGGTTGCGGACTCCGCTTTTTTCAATCTGCCTGACCCATGCTTCGGACAGGGCAAAGCTTTGGCCGTCGGCAAGGTGGACCCGCCCGGCGTCGTAACGGATGTCAATGATGTTGGTGGAGGGGGACCCAATGAACTTTGCCACAAAGATGTTGGCCGGCTGCCGATAGACGCGGTCCGGCGTGTCCAGCATCTGCAGGTTGCCCTCGCTTAAAAGGGCAATGCGCTGCCCGATAGTCATGGCCTCAATTTGGTCGTGGGTCACATAAATAAAGGTTTGATGGTACATCTCGTGGATGCTCACCAGCTCCTTGCGGGCCTGGCCGCGCAGCTGTGCGTCCAGATTGGAAAGGGGCTCGTCCAGCAGGAGGAAGTCCGCCCGCTTGACCAGCGCCCGGGCAAGGGCGACCCGCTGGCGCTGCCCGCCGGACAGCTCCCGGGGCAGGCGGTCCTCGTATCCGTCCAGATTAAGGACGGATATGGCGTCCCCCACTCGGGCGGCCACCTCGCTTTTGGGCACTTTGTTGATGCTCAGCCCATAGGCGATGTTGTCACGGACCGACATATGGGGGAAAAGGGCGTAGTTTTGAAACACCATGGCGATGCTCCGATCGCCGGGGTCGATGTCGTTGGCCAGCTCGCCGTTTAAATACAGCTCGCCGCTGGAAATCGTCTCCAGCCCGCTGATCATCCGCAGAATGGTGGACTTTCCGCAGCCGGAAGGTCCCAGCAAAATGATGCGCTCGCCCTTTTTTATTTCAAAGTTGAGGTCTTCTATGACACGTGTTTTGCCAAAGGATTTTGAAACATTTTGAAACTGAACGCTGTGGTCCATCAGGACAGCCTCCTTAATCGTTTGAATGGAACGAACGCCTACCCCTTAATGCCGGACTGGGAAAAGGTCTCGATGATAAAACGCTGGCAAAACGCGTACAGCACCAGCGGCAGAAGCATGGTCAGCACCGAGGTGGCCATGGCCATGGGTACATCCACGCCCCCTTCGGCGCTGACAAACATTTGCAGGGCCAGGGAGAGGGTGTAGTTGGCCTCGGACTTGATGATGAGGGACGGCCAGACATATTCGTTCCAGGAGTTGACAAAGAAGATGATGCCGATGGAAAAAACGGCCGGCTTGATCATAGGGACGACAATGGTGCGCAGGCGGGTAAAATGGGGGGTCTTTTCCAGCTCCGCCACCTCCAAAAGAGATTTGGGAATGCCGCGCATATGCTGCCGCAGTAAAAAGATGCCGGTCGCGTCGGCCATTTGGGGCAGCGCAACACCCAAAAGGGAATCCTTGAGGCCCAGGCGCGAAATGGTGATGAAGTTTGGAATCATGGTTACGGTAAAGGGGATAAAGATGGTGCAGATGAGAATGAAGTACATCAGTTTTTTCCCCTTGTAATCAAAAAACACAAAGCTGTACGCGGCCAGCACGCCGGTCAGCAGCTTAAACAGGGTTACCAAAGTCGCCACAAAAAAGGTGTTAAAGGTGATTTTGAAAAATGGAATTTTAGAAATCACACCCTTGTATGCGTTCAGGGTGGGCGCCTTGGGGATGATGCCAAAGCTGTTGCTGTATACCTCGGGCAGGGTTTTAAAGGAGGTGGACACCGCAAAAACAATGGGGTAAAGCATCACGACCACCACCACCAGCATCAAAAAGTGCCATGGCAGGTCGCTCTTCTGCTTGGAGCGCCTTGTATCCGGCGAGCGGTCAGTTTTCATAATACACCCCTTTTTCCACAAACCGAAACTCCAGCACCAGCAGGACGATAAAA
>CALGIL010000336.1 GCA_937914895.1 uncultured Angelakisella sp. | reverse complement strand
GCCCTGAGCGGCGGCGAGGCGGAGGCTGTCCGCGCCCAGCTGCTGCAAACGCTGGACCGGGGATTTAACGCCGTGGGCCTGCGGGATTATGTCACCGGCCAGCCGCTGGCCCAGGCGGACGGAAAGTACCTTGCCGCAAACGACATCCAACTGCCCACCACCCGCGATTTTAAGGTGGACGGCAAGTACCTGCCCATCACCATAACCGGCAGCGACGAAGACACCCTTGCCGTTCCCGGCGTGGCCAACGCCGCCCGGGTGACGGTGTACCGCCCGCCCGTGGGCGCCGCGGCCAAGGATGTGACCCTCACCGTTTCCATCACCGACCTGGCAAGGGGCGTTTCCGCCTCCAGGGATTTTGTCCTTACCGTCCAGCCCCTGACCCAGGGGGAAATTGACGACGCAAAGGTGCTGATGGACCTTGCCAAGACGGAGTATTTTGCGGGCCTCAGCGACGGCCGGTACGCCGACGAGTATTCCGTGACCGGGGGGCTCCACTCCTTCCAGGAGGCGGTGTGGAACGGGACGAAGGACGGCCTGCGCTGGATTTACCGCTACGACCAGACCACCCGGGGCGGCATTATTGCCGACGAGCTGGACAACTGGGCCGAGCAGGAGGCCTGGCGGGCCTTCCGCTCCAGCGACGCGGATATTCTGGCCCATGAATCTTTAAACCTTGCGGCCCGGCCCGCCCAGGACACCTTTGTGCGCGTAAACAGCATGCTGACCCACGCGGTGTACGGAAAATACGCGGGACGGGACGGCTACCCGGGCATGGAGGCGCTGTATAAGCAGCCGGTGTCCGTCTATGTGCTGGTGGCGGGCACCCATCACGTCAACCGGACGCCGGAGGAACTGGCGCAGATGAAGCAGGACGCCATTGCCAGAATCGACGCGCCCATCTCCGCCGGGTTTACCCTGTTTGGCACAAAGCCCCAGACCCAGATGCGCGCCATGGCCGCATCCTCCATGGGCGACGTGGTCATTGACACCACCGTCACCGGGCTGGAGGCCGGCACCACCGTCTTCGGCCTGTTCCGGCGGGTGATGGCGGAGCAGGGGTACACCTACAAGGCGGTGGGCAGCTATGTCAAGTCCGTCACCGACGCCGACGGCAACACCCTGTCCGAGCGGGACGGGGGCCGGAATTCCGGCTGGATTTACACCGTCAACGGCAAGCTGCCCGCCATCTATATGAACGGCTATGCCCTAAAGGAGGGCGACGAGGTCGTCGTCCGGTTTACCAATGACTACACCAAGGAGGAGGGCTTTGATGTCAGCAGCGGCCACAGCAGTTCCAGCCGCCTGAGCACCTTCTTCTTCTCTGCCCCCGATACCGGGGTGGTGGGCAACGCCATGGACACAAGTCCCGCCACCGCCCAACAGGCCGCCGGCGCCATTGCGGACCTGGCCGCAAACGGCGGCGCCCGCTTTGTCAACGTCACCGGCATCTCCCCCGCCACCGCAAAGCTCATTGCGGCGGGCACCGGCCTTGGCACACAGATTTTTGCCGACACGGTCATCGGCGGCGCCATTACCGGCAGGCTGTATCTGGACCCGGTGGCCGCAGGCAAGCTGACAGGGCCCATCGATACCCGAATCGATACCTCCGCCCAGGGCACTGCGGCCGTAAGCGGCACCTTCCGCAAATTTTTCTCCAACACCATGGTCTTTGCGCAGCTGGGCCAGACCGGGCCCTTCGGTATGCAGGTCGGCATTGCGCTGCGCCTGGACCTGACAGGCCTAAACCCCGGCACTCTGACGGCCTACGTCTACGACGCGGCCAGCAACACCTACACCCGGCTTTCTAAACCGTGGGTGGACAAAAACGGCTTTGTCCATGTAAACATGGTTAAGGGCGGCGCCCTGGTCTTTACCGACCAGCCGCTGACACTGAAATAGCTTGCCGGCGCAGCGCTTCCAAAAGGCTCCCTTGTGTACACAAGGGAGCCTTTGACTGTTTTACGGATGATGTTGTTTTGTTGCGGGCCGGGGGCCGGGGGTTGCATCCCCGCTGCCTTGGGCCCTGCGGGGCCTGCGAAATTTGCCATGATTTTGGAGCCGCCGGGCCTATTCCTCGTCGTCCTGCATATAGGTGCTCACCTCGATGCGCACCAGGGCGCGGCGCAGCAGAAACTGATAGGTCTGCATCTCTGCGTCGTCCTCCCGCTCTTCCTTCTCCAGCAAAACGCGCTCCATCTCCTCCCTGTCGCGCTCGGCGCGGGCAAGGTCGATTTCCTCGGGCCGCTGGGCAATGCTGGTCAGCAGCTGAATGGTGTCATTTTCCACCATGGCGACGCCGCCGAACACGGCGATTCTCTCCTCCGGCGCGTCCGCCTGGGGAAGGATGCGCAGAATGCCGTCGCCCACAACCACCGACGCCGCCTCGTGCCGGGGCAGGATGCCCATGTCGCCGTCGATGCAGCGAAAGATGACGGCCTTTGCCCGGCGGTCAAACTTGATCCCCCGGGGGGTGATGATCTGCAGGCGGAGCCCGCCGTCCTCTCTGCGCTCATCCATGGGCGTCTTTATAGCGGGCCGTCACTTCGTCAATGCTGCCCGCGTTTAAAAACAGGCCCTCGGGGATTTGGTCGTGCGCCCCGTCCACAATTTCCTTAAAGCCGCGCACCGTCTCCTCCACCGGGACATACCTGCCGGGAAGGGAGGTAAACTTTTCGGCCACATGAAAGGGCTGCGAAAGGAAGCGCTGCACCTTTCTGGCCCGGTTGACAATAAGCTTGTCGCTGTCCGAAAGCTCATCCACGCCCAGGATGGCAACAATGTCCTGCAGGTCCTTATAGCGCTGCAAAAGCCCCTGCACCGCCCGCGCCACCCGGTAATGCTCGGCGCCCACAATGTTCTGGTCCAGGATGCGGGAGGTGGACTCCAGCGGGTCGATGGCCGGGTAAATCCCCTGCTCCACAATGGCGCGGGACAAAACCGTCACCGCGTCCAGATGGGCAAAGGTGGTGGCGGTGGCCGGGTCGGTAAAGTCGTCGGCGGGGACATAAATGGCCTGCACCGAGGTGATGGACCCGGATTTGGTGGAGGTGATGCGCTCCTGCAGGCTGCCGATCTCGCTTGCCAGGGTGGGCTGATAGCCCACGGCGCTGGGCACCCGGCCCAGCAGGGCGGAAATTTCGGACCCCGCCTGGACAAAGCGAAAGATATTGTCCACAAAAAGAAGCACGTTCTGCTTCATCTCGTCCCGAAAATACTCGGCCATGGTAAGCCCCGTCAGCCCCACCCGCATCCGGACCCCGGGCGGCTCGTTCATCTGGCCGAAGACCAGGGCCGCCTTGTCGATGACGCCGGACTTAATCATGTCGTAATATAGGTCGTTGCCCTCCCGGGTGCGCTCGCCGATGCCCACAAACACCGAGTATCCGCCGTGCTCCATGGCAATGCTGTTAATAAGCTCCATAATCAGCACCGTCTTGCCCACGCCCGCGCCGCCAAACAGCCCGATTTTCCCCCCTTTGGGGTAGGGGCACAAAAGGTCGATGGCCTTAATGCCGGTCTCCAGCACCTCGGGGGTGGCAATCTGGTCCATCAGACTGGGCGGGTCGCGGTGGATGGGCCAAAGCTCCGCGGCCTGGGGGTCGGGTTTGTTGTCGATGGCCTGGCCCAGCAGGTTGACCATGCGGCCCAGGACATTTTTGCCCACGGGCACCCGGATGGAGGCCCCGGTGTCCACCGCCGTCATGCCCCGCCTAAGGCCGTCGGTGGGGCTCATGGAAATGCACCGGACCATGTCGTCCCCCATGTGCTGCATTACTTCCAGCACAACGGTTTCCTCCCCGTGCCGCACCTCTATGGCGTTATATAATGCAGGCAACCGGCCGTCAAACCGGATGTCCAGCACCGATCCGGTTATCTGCGTAATTCTGCCTTCACTATTCATCATATCCCACCTTTATTCCAGTATATTGGCGCCGCCCACAATTTCGCTCAGCTCCTGGGTGATGGCGGCCTGGCGCTTGCGGTTGTACATCCGGCCCAGGTCGTCGATGACCTCGGTGGCGTTTTTGCCCGCCGAATCCATATTGATCATGCGGGCGGCGTGTTCGCAGGCCGCCGCTTCGGACGCCGCCGCAAACAGGCAGGTGTGCAGGTACAGGGGGATAAAATGGTCGATAAAGGCATGGGCGTCGGGCTCGTACCTCATCCCCCCGCCGGCGCCTGTGCCGTCCGTCCCCATGGGCAGGGGCAGAAGGCGCTCCAGCCGGGGCTGGTGGCTCAGCGTCGATTCAAAGTAGGTGTACGCCACATAGACCTCGTCCGCCTCCCCCGAGCGGTACAGGGAAGCGGCAAGCTCCCCCAGGCGCCCGGCCGTTTCGTAAATCTGGGCCTCGTGGGTGTCTGGAATGCGGTACAGGATGTTTTTATGCAGCCTTCGAAAGGCCTCGTACCCCTTGCCCCCCACCGCGATGATTTTTTCGTGCCCGCCCCGGCCCATATGCTCCAGGGCCTTTTCCACCACCCGGAGGTTGTAGCTGCCGCAAAGGCCCTTGTTGCTGGTGAGGACGATGTAGGCGGTGCTTTTGACCGTTCGCGGGGCGGCAAAGACATGGTCGGCCGCCTCCTCGCACCTGGCCAGCTCCGCCGCCTTTTGCCGCACTTCGCCATACAGGGGACGGATGCCGTCCAGCCGCGCCCTGGCCTTGTGCAGCTTGGTGCTGGCCACCATATCCATGGCGCGGATGATCTGCCGGGTGGTGCTTACGTTGGAAATCCGCTGCTGAATGCCCTTCATCGAAGGCATGAAAGCACCTCCTTAGGAATAGGAATGAAGCCCCTTAAACTCCGCGATGGCCGCCTTAATCTGCTCCTCCAGCTGGGGGGAGACGTCCCCCGTCCGCCGGATCTCTTCCAGAATGGGCTTTTTCTGCTCGTGGATAAACTGCAAAAAGTCCCTTTGGAACTCCCGCACACGGTGGATGTCCACGTCCAGCAGGTGTTTGTTGATGAGCACGTACAGAATCAGCACCTGCAGCTCCACGGCCATGGGCCTGTGCTGGGGCTGTTTTAAAATCTCCATGATGCGCTCGCCCTGGCGCAGCCGCTCCAGGGTGTCGTGGCTTAGGTCCGAGCCAAACTGGGCAAAGGCGGCAAGGTCGCGGTACTGGGCAAACTCGATGCGCAGCGGTCCGGCAATGGTCTTCATGGCCTTAATCTGGGCGGCGCCGCCCACCCGGGACACCGAAAAGCCCGGGTTGATGGCGGGGCGCACCCCGTCATTGAACAGCTCGGATTCCAGATAGATCTGTCCGTCGGTAATGGAGATGACGTTGGTGGGGATGTAGGCCGAAATGTCCCCCTCCTGGGTTTCGACAATGGGCAGCGCCGTCAGGGAGCCGCCGCCGGCCTCGTCGCTCATGCAGGCCGCCCGCTCCAGCAGGCGGGAATGGAGGTAGAAAATGTCCCCCGGGTAGGCCTCCCGGCCCGGCGGGCGGCGCAGCAGCAGGCTGAGGGCGCGGTAGGCCACGGCGTGCTTGGACAGGTCGTCGTACACCACCAGCACATCCTTGCCCCGGGCCATCCACTCCTCGCCCATGGCGCAGCCGGCATAGGGCGCAATGTACTGCAGGGGGGCGGGCTCGCTGGCCGTGGACACCACCACGGTGGTGTAATCCATGGCCCCCCCTTTGGTCAGGACGTCGATGATCTGCGCCACCGTGGACGCCTTTTGCCCAATAGCCACATAGATGCACCGCACGCCCTTGTCCTTTTGGTTGAGGATGGTGTCGATGCAGATGGTGGTTTTGCCGGTTTGGCGGTCGCCGATGATCAGCTCCCGCTGGCCGCGGCCGATGGGCACCATGGCGTCGATGGCCTTGATGCCGGTCTGCAGCGGAATACCCACCGCCCCCCGCATAATGACGCTGGGGGCGGGCTGCTCGATGCCGCGGTAGCCGGAGGCGGCAATGGGCCCCCGGTCGTCGATGGGCTGGCCCAGGGCGTTTACCACGCGCCCCAGCAGGGCGTCGCCCACGGGCACCTCCGCCATGCGGCCAGTAAGCTTGACCGGGTCCCCCGCCTTGACGCCCACGTCCGGCCCCAAAAGGACGGCGCCGATGCTGTCGGTATCCAGGTTAAGGGCCATGCCGTACAGCCCGTCGGGGAATTCCAGCAGCTCACCGCTCATGGCGCCGGGCAGCCCGTATACGTGGGCGATGCCGTCGCCCACCTGGGTGACGGTGCCCGCTTCAGAAACATCCGGCGCGGATGAAAACGCTCTTACCTGTTCTTTGATGACCAGGCTGATTTCGTCAGGTTTTACAATCATCTGGTCCTCCTCTTTTTAAGCTTTCGGTTAGATTTTTAAGGCGGGTCCGCACCGTTTGGTCAATGAGGCGGCCCTCCACACGAATCGAAAATCCGCCGATAAGGGCGGGGTCCTCCCGGGCCAGAACCTGGACCTGCCTGCCCAGCTTTTGGGACAAAAGCCCGCCGATGGCGTCGGTCTGCTCCGGGCTGAGGGCCTTGGCGGACACAACGTACGCCAGGGCCTTTCCCCCGCGCTGCTCCCCCATGCGAAGATAGGACGACAGGGTGGGCAGGATGACGGCCCCGCGGCCCTTTTCCACCGCAAGGCGCAAAAAGCCCATAAGCTCGTCGGGGAGGCTGCCGCCAAAGAGCTTTTCCAGCACCTCCAGCTTGCTTTCCTTGGGGATGTACGGGTCCTCCAGCAAGTCCCCAAGGCGCTCCCGTTCCAGGGTTTCCCGGGCAGCCGCAGCTTTGGCCAAATGCTCCTCCAGGTGTCCGCTTTCCAGCGACAGCTCCAGCAGGGCGGCGGCGTACCGGTCCTTCAGCGCGGCCATGGGGTTTCCTCCAGCTGGGCCATGGCATCGTCAAACAGCCGCTGGTGGGCCTCGCTGTCCATGGCCTTCTGCACCAGCTTTTCGGTCATCAGCGAAGAGACCTCCACAATGTACTGCCAGGTTTCCCGCTGCAGCTTTTCTTTTTCCTGCAGGGTGCTTTCCTCGGCGCGCCGCCGGATGGCGTCGGCCTCGCTTCGGGCCTCAGCCAGGATCTGCTTACTCTGCTCGGCAGCCTCCAGGCGGGCCGCTTCCAGCACCCGGGCGCGCTCCGCCTCGATCTCCCTCAGCTGCGCCTCATACTGGGCCTTCAGTTCCTCGGCCCCGGCCATTTTCTGCTGGGCGTCCTCCAGCTGGCCGCTGATGCGCTGGGTGCGGGCTGCCAGATATTTCCGTACCGGCTTGTATAAAAGCCAGCCCAATATCACCGCCAAAACGACAAAGTTCAGCAGCTGGACGCCGACGCTGATGAGCATTTGCTGGTCCAGCGCAAACAGGCGGCCGTCGGGTACGGTACTTTGTGCAAGTGCAATTTTAAAAATAGGGGGCCCCCCCTTTCTCACTCTCTATGTCCTGATTCCGACACCGGCACCGGCCAATGCCCCATCCTCCGGTCCGGCGGGTCAGCCGCCTATGTGCTGCAGGTAAATGTTGACCAGCGGGTTTGCAAACAGCATGATGATGGCAATGAGCAGTCCGTAGATGCCCGAGGTTTCGGCCATGGCAAGACCGATGAACATGGTGCTGCGGATCTCGTCCGCCGCCTCGGGCTGGCGGGCGATGGATTCCAGGGCCTTGGCCGCAATGTTTCCATCCCCGATGGTGGTCAGGACACCGTTTAAGAGTGCGAGGGCAGCCGCGATGTGTGCTGTCGCAATGACAATGGCAAACGAATCGTACATAAACATTCCTCCAAATATGTGATTTCATAAGCTGCGTTGGGGGACGGGCCCCGCGGGGCCGTCATCCGGCCGCTTCCCGGATGAACATCAGGCTGAGTATACAGAAAATATAGGTTTGCAGCGCGCCCATAATCACATCGAAATAGGCGTGCAGGACGACGGGTATGCCAATGCGCACAAAAATGGGGGCAATGGAGTAAATCAGCGTCATCAGGATAAGGCCCGACAGCACGTTGCCGTAAAGCCGGAAGCTGAGGGAAACGGGCTTTGCCAGCTCCCCGATGACGTTGAGGGGGAAGAAGATGGGGTTGGGCTGGAAAAAGCTTTTGAGGTAGCCGCCCTTGCGGTATTTAAACCCCGCAAGCTGCATCAGCACGAAGGTTACCAGGGCAAAGGCAAAGGTGGTGGCCCAGTCGGCCGTGGGCGGCCTGAGCCCCGCCGCGCCGCTGATGCTGGACACAAAAATAAAGATAAAGACCGTAAAAAACCATGTCCCCATGGACATCAGCCGGGGGCCCCCATTGTTTAGGACAAAGCCGTCAAAAACCTCCACGGCCGCCTCCACCGCGTTTTGAAAGCCCCTGGGAACCTCCTGGAACCGGCGCAGCAGCACCCGCACAAAAACGGCAAACACAATGAGCACCAGCATGATGATCCAGGTGTTGAAAATGGTCCGCGTAATCCAAATATCCACTCCGCCAATTTGGATAACCCAGAGATTATCAATATCAAAATTCAAAGAAACTAACCTCCCCCTGATTCCGCCGCATTACAGCTTTGCCGTAAGCTTAATGGAATAAATCGCTATCTGATAGGCCATGACGCCCGCCGCCGCGCCCCACAGGCTGATGGCGGGGACCAGGGCGGCCAGCACCAGCACGGCGCCCATTAAGGAGAGGCGAAGCAGGTGCTGCAGCTGCACGTAGCCGGAGGCCGGCTTTTTCTCCGTGGCGGTAACCCGGTCCACCGACCGCCGCAGCAGAACCACATTGGCAACGCTGGCCGCCGACCCCAGCACCACACCCAGAATAAAGGGCAGGCAGGCGGACGAACGGTAATAGAGCGCCGAGGCCGCCATAGAGACAGCGGCCAGGACACAAATGGTCCCTATCATCTTTTTGGACAGCTGGGCAGTCTGCATCCGACATCTCCTCCCCCGGGGTCACCCGTCTTTTCCCGAATCAAAAAGCGCCTTGAGGGCGGCCGCCGCCCCCAATAAAGAAAAAAGCAGCAGAAGCCACGGCGCCGTTCCCAGCAGGTTATCCAAAAACCTGCCGATGAATACACCGATGAGCACACATGCCGCCATCGTAATACCAATTTGTGAGAAAAAAGACAGGGCGCGCAGCAGACCTTGGGTCTGTTTGTTCTCTCTGTCCGGTTTGCGCTCCAACGACTCCCTACTCCCCGTTTGATCCCCCGCGAAACAGCAAAGCGCGGTATCGGGATTTTAATTCATCGTACTGAAAATCGGGTTTTATCACCTGCGGCTCTTTTTACTTCTATTTATTAGCGTACCATAAAATTTTAAAAACGCAAAGCCCATTTCCGGCTTATTTGGTGTTTGTTAACAGTTTATTTAAGAAATGCCCGGTCCTTTTCCCATTTGTTTTTTGTTTGTTCACAGTTTGTTTGAATGATTTTGGGAGGCCTTTTTCCGGCTTTCTGTCTTGGGCCCCGGCCTGCACCGTTTTTACCCCCAATAGCGCTGCCGGGCAGGTTTTTCTTTATAAATCAACAACTTTATAACACATTTTTACATTTTTTGTTGACCTGCCGTCCATCCTCCTGTATACTCGGGGTGGACGGGGCCTGCGCCCCGGCCAGGGCTTACGTTGCGTGTGGCAGTAACCCGAAAGCGCCCTCACTCTCCGGTCTGCTTACCGGGGGGCGGGGGCGTTTTCCCTGTGCTTCCGGTTTATTTCGCCGGGTCCCGGCGCACCGGCCGGCGCAGGCCGCATATTTGGCGCTTTTACCCGATAGAATGTAGCAGAAAGATAACGGGAGGAGCGCGTGTCTATGGACCAGAAGCATTGCGGCCTGGTCGCCTACCTGAAAATGCCCTATCCGCCTGTGGCCGTGCTGGGACGCAATCCGGTTTACGCAAAGGCCATGCTGGACAACGTGGGGGGCGTCTGCTCGGAGATGTCCGAGGTGTCGCTGTATCTGTACAACCATGTGGTGACCCACCAGGAGCAGGTGGTCTCCCAGCTGTTCCACGACATCCGGGTCACCGAGATGCGCCATCTGGAAATTTTCTCCCAGCTGGCCTTTGGGCTGGGCGCGGACCCCCGGCTGTGGATCCAGACCGGCAGCCGAAAGACCTACTGGTCCCCCCGCTACAACCAGTACTCCGTGGAGCTTTGCAGTGTGCTTGCCAACTCCATGGCCGGGGAGGAGGCCATCATCGAAAAATACCGGCGGCAGCTGGACACCATTGACGACCCCCTGATTCAGGCCAACCTGCTGCGCATTCTGGCCGACGAGGAGCACCATCTGGAGCTGTTTGCCTACCTCCACGGCCAGTATACGGTCTGACGCACCAGCCCCCCCCCCCCGCACGGTCTGCGGGGAGGGGGGACTGGTTTGGTCCGCCGCCGGGCGCCCGGCCTCAGCGGAAGATGTGTTTGGTCTTGTCCCGGTGGGAGACGGAAACCGCGTACCCCTTGCCCCGCAAAAAGTCCCCCAGGCGGATGGCCGTGGCCACCGAGCGGTGCTTGCCCCCGGTGCAGCCCACCGCCACCAGCAGCTGGCTGCGGCCCTCCTTGCTGTACAGGGGCACCAAAAATTCCAGCAGGTCCTCCAGCTTCTTCATCATTTCCTGGGATTCGGGGAACTGCATCACATAGTCCCGCACCGCCGGCTCGTCCCCAAAGTGCTCCCGCAGCTGGGGGATGTAAAAGGGGTTGGGCAGGCACCGTACGTCAAACACCAGGTCCGCCTCCGGGGGCAGGCCGTTGCGAAAGCCGAAGGACATGCAGGTAATGGACATCCGCTGGCCCGTTTGGTCCTCCTGGACAATGCCTGCCACCCGCTCCCGCAGCTGGGCGGGAATGGTCAAAGAGGTGTCGATGGTATAATCCGCCAGCTCCCGCAATGGGGCCAGCAGCTCCCGCTCCCGCCCGATGGCCTCCTGCAGGCTTGCCGCCTCCTCCCCCATCATGGGGTGGCGCCGCCGGGATTCCTTATACCGCTGGATGAGCACCTCGGGGGCGGCGTCCAAAAACAGAATCTTATACTGGATGTGGTTTTCCTTCATCTCCCGCAAAATCTCGGTCAAATCCGAAAGGGCCTCCCCGCTTCGGGCATCCACCACCACGGCCACCCGCTGGGCCTGCGCCTGGCCGGGGTCCCGAAACAGATTGGCAAATTCCAGCATCAGCCGGGGGGGAATGTTGTCCACACAGTAGTAGCCGATGTCCTCCAGGGCATTGGCCGCCTTGGACTTGCCCGCGCCGGACATGCCGGTAATGATGATCAGTTCCATAGGTTCTCCATTCCGCCGCGGCCCCCGCGGCTTTTATTCTTCCCCCGCCCCGCCGGCGGGCCCCAGGGGAAAGGCGGCCACAAACTCGCTGCCCTGCCCCTCCCCCCGGCTTTTGGCCCAAATTTGGCCGCCCATTTCGGTGACCATGTGCTTGGCGATGGCAAGACCCAGGCCGCTGCCGCCGTCCTGGCTGCCCCGGGACTTGTCCACCCGGTAAAAGCGTTCGAAAAGCCGGGGCAGGTCCCGTTGGGGAATACCCATGCCGTTATCCTTGACGCTGACCCGGACAGTGCTGCCGTCGGCCCATACCTTTACCCGGACCCGTCCGCCGGCAGGGGTGTATTTAATAGCGTTTTCGCACAGATTTAAAATTACCTGGCGCACCCAGGCGGCGTTGCCCGGCACCGGGGGCAGGTCCCTTGGCAGCCGGGCGGCCAGGGTGACGCCCTTGTTCCGGGCCAGGTTGTCCAGGGCCGCCAGGGCGCCGTCCACCTCCGCGGGAATGTCCACCTGCTGGTCGTCCCGGGGCATCAGGTCGTTTTCGATTTTGGACAGGGTCAGCAGCTGGGAGATAAGGCCGCTGAGGCGCTTCGTCTCGATGCCCATAATCTCCAGCGCCCGGTCGGTCTCCCGCTCCGAAAGGTCCCGCCGGCTGCTCAGGGTCTCCACAAACCCGCTGATGAGGGCCAGGGGGGTGCGCAGCTCGTGGGAGACGTTGGCCACAAATTCGCTGCGCAGGGCCTCCAGCTTTTTCATTTGGGTGACGTCCTTGATAACCGCCAGGGCCCCAAGGTCGTCGTAGGGGGTGTATTTGTTGACGATGGGGGTAATGTGCACCTCCAGCATCCGGCCGTCCTCCACCGTCAGGGTGGCCGTCTCCTGCCGGCGGCCGTCAATGACCCGGGCCGTCCCCTCCAAAATCCGCCGGGCGGTGGGGCTGGCGGCGCCCTTGTCCCCGCCGTCAAAAAAGACCCCCTTGTCCAACTGGGCCAGCCCTTCGGCCATGGCGTTAAACAGCACCACCTGGTTTTGGCTGTCCACAGCCAAAAGGCCGCTGTCCATGCTGCCCAGGATGGTGTTGATGCGGCTGTGCTTGCGGTCGGTGGCCCGGATGATATCCTCGTTGTGGGCCAGCAGGGCGTTGATGCTGTCCGCCAGGCGGTGCAGCTCCTCGCCGCCGTCGCCCTCCCGCCACTGGATGGGGCGCCCGGAGGACACCGCCTCCACATACCGCGCCAAAGCCTGGGGGGCGGGGCGCACCCGCAGGCGGTAAAGGGAACCCCCCCACAGCATCCAAAGGCAGCCGCCCAGGGCCGCCAAAAGCATCCCCATGCGGATGCCCCCCATGGCGGTGTCGTAGTCGGTCAGGTCGTAGGCCACCCGAATGATGATCTCCTGCCCCAGGGGGCCATGGCCGGGCTTTGTCATATGCAGGGTGTTGCGGCCGGTGATGGGACTGGGGAGGATGGCGGTGCCGATCTGGCCCTGGCGGGCCAGCAGGATCTCTTTGTCGTACAAAAAGCTGGGAAAGGTGATCTGGCTCCAGGCCGAATCGGCAAGGAGGGTGCCGTCCCGGGCCAGCAGGGTGATGCGGCTGCCGGTGTGCAGGGCGGCGCGGTCGGCCACCTGGTGGTAGTCGTACTCCCCGGTCAGGACAATCTCCTGGATCAGGTCGATTTGGGCCAACACGTCCCCCTTGATGTCCTCCAGCCGGGCGGCGCTGTACCAGCGATAGCAGACAAGGGCCGCCAGGGCCATTGCCACGGCCCCCGACAGCAGCGCCCACCTTCCCTTGCCCATGCCCGTCCTCCCCCGCCCGGCGTCTTACATCCGGTAGCCCACGCCCCGCACCGTCTCGATGTGATGGGTGCTTTCCCCCTGGTCAAACAGCTTTTTGCGCAGGTTGCGGATGTGGACGTCCACCGTCCGCCCGGTGCAGGGCTTGCCCCCGCCGGACAGCGCCCGGCACATGGCCGCGCGCTCCACCACGCAGCCGGGCCGCTGGGCCATCATCACCAGCAGGCGGTATTCCGACAGGGTCAGGTGCACGGGCATTCCGTCCACCAGCACCTGCCTTGCCTCCCGGTCGATTTGAATATCCCCCACACACAGGTCGTCGGGGGAATGCCCGTTTGCGGCGGGCGGCTGAAGGCGGCGCAGGGCCACCCCGATGCGGGCAAACAGCTCCCCGATGCCAAAGGGCTTGGTGACATAGTCGTCCGCCCCCATGCCAAGGCCCATGACCTTGTCCGCCTCCTGGCTTTTGGCGGTGAGCATGATCACCGGAATAGCGCTGAGGCCGGGGTCCTGCTTCAGCCTGCGGCAGGTCTCGATGCCGTCGATGCCCGGCAGCATCAAATCCAGCAGGATGATGTCCGGCCGGCGGCTGGCGGCCAGCTCCAGGGCCTCCTCGCCGGAGTAGGCGGGGATGCAGACATAGCCGTAATTCTTCATGCTCATAGCCAGCAGCTCCACCATGTACACCTCGTCGTCCACCACAAGAATCCGCTTTGGCTCCACCTTTTGTCCCCCCCGCCTGCTTTTTCGGGCTTTTCCGCCCTTATGGTACCATATTTCCGCCAAAATGTTAAGGGGGCCCCGGCCCCCCGGGCCGCAAAAATGCCGCCGGCCAGGGGCGGATGGCAGGCGGCACCCGGGCGCGCCTGCTTACCGGATAATATCCAGCTTGCCCAGCGCCAGATTTTTCCCTGTGGCAAGGTCAAACAGCACGTTTTGCTGGGAGTCGAAGTCCACCTCCACCACCTCGTCCACCGCAAAATCCACCCCGCCAAAAACCACACAGGTAAACTGCTGCCCGCCGATGTCGATGCGGACAATGGTCTCCATGCCCGAGGGGAGGGTGGAATAAATGGTGCCCTGGACCTTGCCCTTTTCGCCGTCGGTGCAG
>CALGIL010000335.1 GCA_937914895.1 uncultured Angelakisella sp. | reverse complement strand
GGGATTTACATAGAGTAGGTCGGGGGGATTTTTCTATGACGCCGTGCAGCCTTAACGCGCTCATTGCCGCCATCTGCAATTATTTGTACTGCAGCCTGACCCGGGAGCAGTTTAAGTGCCTGAGCATCTTCCTCAACGAGCTGAGCAAGTCCATGTTTGCCACCACGCTGTTTGAGGACATCTGCACCACGCCGGAGCCCAAAAAACCGCCCCGCCGGGAAGAGACAAAGGAAAAAGCTGATTCCAAAGCAAAAACATAGGGCTCATCCAGGCGGGGGGAAGCACCGCGCTTTCCCCCGCCTTTTATGACAGGGGCGGCGGCACTGCTCCCGGACAGCGCAAAGCGGGCGGCTGCCGCCGCCCGCTTTATGTGCGTCCTGCTTATTCCTCCAGGGCCTTCAGCAGCAGCTCCCGCATGACGGCGGGGTTGCCCTGGCCCTTGGACAGCTTCATGCACTGGCCCACCAAAAAGCCCAGGGCGTTGGTTTTGCCGCCCCGGTAGTCGGCCACCACCTTCTCGCTTTCCCCCAGCACCTGGGCGACAATGCCCTCCAGGGCGGAGGCGTCGCTGACCTGGGCAAGGCCCTTTTCCCGCACTACCTGGTCCGGGGTTTTGTCCGAAAAAATCATCTCCTCCAGCACCGTCTTGCCCGCCGTGTTGGAGATGGTCCCGGCCTCGATAAGGGCCGCCATGGCCGCCAGCTTTTCGGGGGTCAGGGACGTATCCGCCAGGGTGCAGCTTTGTTCGTTTAGGATGCGGGAGACATCCCCCAAAATCCAGTTGGACAGGCTTTTGGGCTGGCACTTGCCCAGGGCCGCGGCGGCCTCGAAAAAGGCGGCCTTTTCCACACTTTCGGACAGAAGCCCCGCGTCAAAGTAGGGCAGGCCCAGGTCCCGCATATACCGCAGCAGCTTGGCGCCGGGCAGCTCGGGGATAGAGGCCCTCCAGGCCGCCAGCTGTTCTTCGGTGACCACAATGGTGCCCAGGTCCGGCTCCGGGAAGTACCGGTAGTCCTGGGCGTCCTCCTTGGAGCGCAGCAGGAAGTTTTTGCCCGCCATGTCGTCCCAGCGGCGGGTCTCCTGCAGGATGGTGCCGCCGGCCTCCAGCACCTCCACCTGCCGGGCGGCCTCGTAGTCGATGGCCCGCACCACGGCGGAAAAGCTGTTGACGTTTTTCATCTCGCACCGGGTGCCGAATTCCGCGGCGCCCACGGGCCGCACCGAGACGTTGACGTCGCAGCGGATGGACCCCTCCTGCATCTTGCCGTCGGAAATATCCAGGTACAACAGGATGGAGCGGATGGCGTCCAGATAGGCCTTGGCCTCGGCGGAGGACCGCAGGTCCGGCTCCGAGACAATCTCGATCAGGGGCACGCCGCAGCGGTTAAAGTCCACCAGGCTCCCCGCAAAGCTGTCGGCGTGAATCAGCTTGCCGGCGTCCTCCTCCATGTGGATGCGGGTAATGCCGATGTGCTTTGTATGGCCCGCCTCGTCCACAATGATGTCCAGATGGCCCTTTTCGCACAGGGGAATGTCGTACTGGGAGATTTGGTAGGCCTTGGGCAGGTCGGGGTAGAAATAATTCTTGCGGTCCATTTTGCAGACGGGGTTGATGGTGCAGCCCAGGGCGTAGCCCATGCGGGCGGCGTACTCCACCACCTTCTCGTTGAGGGTGGGCAGCGTCCCGGGCATGCCGGTGCAGATGGGACAGCAGTTGGAGTTGACCTCGGAGCCAAAGTGGTTTTGGCAGCCGCAGTAAATCTTCGTTTGGGTGTTCAGCTCGGCGTGGACCTCCAGGCCGATGACGGTTTCGTATTTCATCATTTAGCCCTCCCCCCTTGCGCCGGCCACGGGACACAGATTTCCGCGGATGTTTTCCAACGTCAGCGCGGTGTCAAACAGCACCTGCTCCGAAAACTTCGGTCCGATAAGCTGCATCCCGGCGGGCAGGCCGTGGGCGGTGCCGCAGGGGATGCTCATCCCTGGCAGGCCCGCGATGTTCACCGTGACGGTGCAGACGTCCGAGGCGTACATCTTCAGGGGGTCATCCACATTTTCGCCGATTTTAAAGGCCGGTGTGGGCATGGTGGGGGTGGCAATGACGTCGCAGAGCTTAAACGCTTCCTCAAACTCGCCCCGGATGGTATCCTGAAGCCGCTTGGCCCGGTTGTAGTAGGCGTCGTAATAGCCGGAGGACAGCACAAAGGTGCCCAGCATAATCCGGCGCTTGACCTCGTCGCCAAAGCCCTGGCTGCGGGTCTTTTCGTACAGGTCGATAAGGCCGTCGCAGTCCGGGGCGCGGTAGCCGTACTTGACCCCGTCAAACCGGGCCAGGTTGGAGGACGCCTCGGCGGAGGAGATGATGTAGTAGGCGGACAGGGCGTAGTCGGTGCTGGGCAGCGAGAGCTCCACAAGGCTTGCCCCGGCCCGCTCCAAATCCGCCAGAGCCCCGTGGACGGCGGCCCGCACCTGTTCGTCCACCCCGGGGCCGTAGTATTCCCTGGGGATGCCGATGCGCAGGCCCGTTACGTCCCCCTTTAGGAGGGCGGCAAAGTCGGGATAGGATCGGCGGGCGCTGGGGGCGTCCATGGGGTCGGCGCCGCAGAGGACGCCGTACAGGGCGGCCACGTCCGCCACCGAGCGGCCAAAGGGGCCGATTTGGTCCAGGGAGGAGGCAAAGGCCACCAGGCCGTACCGGGACACCGAGCCGTAGGTGGGCTTGAGGCCGATGACGCCGCAGCAGGCGGCGGGCTGGCGGATGGAGCCGCCGGTATCCGACCCCAGGGAAAGAATCGCCTCCCCCGCGGCCACCGCGGCGGCGGACCCGCCGCTGCTGCCCCCCGGCACCCGCCGGAGGTCGTGGGGGTTGCGGGTCAGCTGAAAGTGGGAATTTTCGCAGGAGGACCCCATGGCAAACTCGTCCATGTTGGTCTTGCCGGTAAGGACGGCCCCCGTCCCCTTCAGCCTGCCCATGACGGTGGCGTCATAGGGGGGGACAAAGTTGTACAGCATTTGGGAGGCGCAGGTGGTGGTCATCCCCTGGGTGCAGATGTTGTCCTTGACGGCAATGGGGATGCCCGCCAGGGGGTGGATGTCCCGCCCCGCCGCAATCTGCCTGTCCACTTTGTCGGCGGCGGCCAGGGCGCCCTGCCGGTTTTGGGAAAGATAGGCCCCCACCCGGTCCTCCACCTCGTCCATGCAGTCAAAGACCGACTGGGCAATCTCCCGGGCGCTGCACTGCTTTTCCACCAGCTTTTGGTGCAGGCTGGCCGCGGTTTCCTTATATAAGCTCATGGCGGTATGTCCTTTCTATTCCACAGTCTTGGGGACGACCACGCATCCCGCGGCCGTCTGGGGGGCGTTTTCCAGCACCTTTTCCCGGCGCAGGCTGGGCCGGACCTCGTCCGTGCGCAGCTCCATGGGGTTTGCCGGGTCCAGCTGCACCGCCCCGCCGTCCAGGGCGGGCAGATGCTCCACCATGTCCACCATGTCCTGCATCTCCTTTTGGAACTTGTCCAGCTTTTCCTCCTCGATGGAAAGCCGGGAAAGCTTTGCGATGTGCCTGACGTCGATCATTCCTCTACCCCTTCCGGTTGATGATTCTGCTTTTGGCCGATAAGGTCCGCAAGGTCCTGCTCTGACAGCACCGGGATGCCCAGCTGGTTTGCCTTGGTCAGTTTGCTGCCGGCGTCCTCCCCCGCCACCACATAGCCGGTCTTTTTGGAGACCGACGCGACGGTTTTGCCCCCGTGGGCTTCAATAAGGTCGGCGGCCTCCTTGCGGGACAGGGTGGGCAGCGTCCCCGTCAGG
>CALGIL010000334.1 GCA_937914895.1 uncultured Angelakisella sp. | reverse complement strand
GGCTGCCCCAAGGCGATGCCCAGACCCTTGCGCTGGCCCACGGTGTACCGGCCGATGCCCCGGTGGGGGCCCAGGGGCCGTCCCGCCTCGTCCACAAACTGCCCCGGGGGAAAGGGCTCCCCCCGCCAGCGCTCCAAAAAGGCCGGGTGGTCCCCGTCGGGGATAAAGCAGATGTCCTGGCTGTCGGCCTTGTCCGCCACCGCCGCCAGGCCATGCTCTCGGGCCAGGGCGCGAATCTCCTCCTTGCCGTAGCTCCCCAGGGGCAGCAGCAGCCGGGACAGCTGCCCCTGGGTAAGGGCGTACAGCACATAGCTTTGGTCCTTGCGGGGGTCCAGCCCGGTTTTCAGCTCCCAGCGGCCGGTGGCTGGGTTGTGGGCCACCCGGGCATAGTGCCCCGTGGCCACATAGGCGGCCCCCACCCGGTCGGCGTAGTCCAGGACGGCCCCCAGCTTGACGCCGCGGTTGCACAGGATGCAGGGGTTGGGGGTGCGCCCGGCGGCGTACTCGGCGGCAAAAACGTCCACCACCCGCCGCCGGAACAGCTCCCGCAGGTCCGGCACATGGTGGGGAATGCCCAGCCGCCCGCACACCGCCCGGGCGTCGGCAATGTCGGGGTTCTCCTCCCCCGGCACCTTATCCCAAAGGCGCAGGGTAACCCCCTCCACGTCATAGCCCTGCTCCCGCAACAGGACGGCGGCCACCGACGAGTCCACCCCGCCGCTCATGCCCACCAGCACCGTTTCCTTCATGTTTCAAGGCTCCTCCTACGACAGAATGTCCCGCATCGCCCGGGCCACCTCGCCCAGGTCCCCGGGGGTGACGTCGTGGTTCGTGACAAAGCGGAACTCCCCCTCCGACCGGCCGTTGGCCTTGATGCCCCGGTCCAGCAGCCGGTCCTGGAGGGTCAGCTGGACCTCCTCGGGGGCGTCCAGGGTGAAAAACACCATATTGATGGGGTGCTTCTGCCGCCGGACCCGCACCCCGGGGATCTGGTCCAGCAGGTCCCCCAGCAGGGCGGCGTTTTGGTGGTCCTCCCCCAGGCGCAGGGTCATTTCCCGCAGGGCGATGATGCCCGGTGCGGCCAGCACCCCATCCTGGCGCATGCCGCCGCCCAGCAGCTTGCGGTTTTTTCTGGCCCGGGCAATAAAGTCCGCCGGCCCCGCCAGCATGGACCCCACCGGGGCGCACAGCCCCTTGGAAAGGCAGAACATCACCGAATCCACCGGGGCGGCCAGGGTTTTGGCGTCCAGGTCCAGGGCGGCCGCGGCGTTAAAAAGCCGGGCGCCGTCCATGTGGATATGCATGCCGTGGGATCTGGCCAGATCGCAGGTCTCCTCCATGACGGCCTGGGGCACCGCGTCCCCGGTGGCAAGGGCGTTTTCCACACACAGCAGGGTGCTGGGCGGACAGTGGATGTCCTCCTCCCGGATGGCAGCGGCCACAAGCTCCGGGTAAAGGATGCCGTCGGCGCTGACAATGGGGTTTAAGGTCACCCCGGACAGCACCGCGGAGGCCCCCACCTCGTGGACAAAAATATGGGCGCCGCGCCCGCACAGGACGTCGTCCCCCCGGCTGGTGTGGGTCATAATGGCCAGCTGGTTGCCCATGGTGCCCGAGGGCACAAACAGCGCGGCCTCCTTGCCCGTCATCTGGGCGGCCAGAGCCTCCAGCTCCGCCATGGTGGGGTCGTCCCCGTAGACGTCGTCCCCCACCTCCGCCTCCGCCATGGCCCTGCGCATGGCGGGGGTGGGCTGGGTGACCGTGTCGCTGCGAATGTCGATGTACCGCATAAAAATCCTCCTGTGTGGCGGCCCGGGGGCCGATTGATTTTGGGGCAAAAGCTTGTTATACTGGACTGGACCAACACCCATGGAACCGGGAAAGGAGCGCTGTGAGATGAACGAGCAGATAGGCGCGCTGTATCGGCAGAAGATTGAGCGGACCGTAAAGGCCCTGCAAAAAAACCGGATGGACGCCCACTATGTACAGGATAAAGAGGAACTGCTGGAGCTGATTGCGCGGCTGGTGCCCCAGGGCGCCAGGGTGGCCAGCGGCGGCAGCGCCACCCTCATCGAGACGGGGGTCTATGACC
>CALGIL010000333.1 GCA_937914895.1 uncultured Angelakisella sp. | reverse complement strand
CTTTACAAAGTCGGCGGTGATTAGTTTGGCCCGGCCGGTGGCCGCAATAAGGATGTCGGCCCGGCGGCAGACCCCGGGCAGGTCCCTTGTGCGGCTGTGGCAGAGGGTGACGGTGGCGCTGCGCTGGAGCATCAGCATGGCCATGGGCTTGCCCACAATGTTGCTGCGGCCCACGACGACGCACTCCTTGCCCTCCATGTCCACCCCGGCAAAGTCCAGCAGGGCCATCACCCCGGCGGGGGTGCAGGGCACAAAGCGATAGTCCCCAATCATAATCCGCCCCACGTTGCAGGGGTGAAAGGCGTCCACGTCCTTGTCGGGGTGGATGGCCAGCAGGATGCGCTGGGGGTCGATCTGCTTTGGCAGGGGCAGCTGTACCAAAATGCCGTGGATGTCCCCCCGGGCGTTGAGGGATTGGACCAGCTCCAGCAGCTGGTCGGTGGTGGTTTCCGCCGGCAGGGCGTATTCCTCGGAGTAGATGCCCAGCTCCTGGCAGGCCTTCTTTTTGTTGTTTACGTACACCCGGGACGCCGGGTCGTCCCCCACCAGAACCACCGCCAGACCGGGGGTGACGCCCTTTGCCGCCAGCTGCGCCGCCTGGGCCTTCAGAGTCTGCCGGGTGGCGGCGGATACCGCTTTTCCGTCGATGATCTGTCCCATGGCCGCCCTCCTTTTTGTTGTGTACTGTCTTTGTCAGAATTCCTGATTTTCGCCGTGATTCTCCTTGGGGGCGGAGTCGGGCGCTTCGTCCGGTGCTTTTTGGTTGGCTTCCTCCCGCGCATTCGGGGTCACGTCCGCGGGCGCATCGTCAGCGGCATCAGTCGCTTCCTTTGATGCCTCCGGGGCCACAGGTTCCGGCCCGTCGGTACCATCAGACGGCTCCTCCGATCCATCCGGCGTGACATCCGCCGGCGGGCCGCCGGCGGCGTCGGACCCTTCTTCGGCCGGCTCCGCTTCGGGTGGGGCCGCATTCTCCCCGGCGGGGGAGGGGACTTCGGGCTCGCCGGCCTTTACACCGGCCTTTTTGTCCCGGGCGGCCTGCTTTTCTTCCTCCAGCTGGCGCTCCACCTGCAAAATCCGCTCCCGGCTTTCCTCGGTTTCCACATACAGCCCCAGGAAGGCGGGCTTCGGTTCCCGCTTATTCAGAAAATAGAACACCACCATGAGCACAAGGGCCACGGCGCAGGATACGATGCCCAGGGCCTCGGACACCCGGGTGGCCCCCATGGTCAGGCTGTCGGTGCGCAGGCCCTCCACAAAATACCGGCCAAAGCCGTACCAGGCCACATAGCCTAAAAACACCTGGCCGTCATATTTTCTTCTGGGGGTCAGGATAAAGGCCAGGACCAAAAAGCCCAAAAAGTTCCAGATGGATTCGTAGAGGAAGGTGGGGTGTACCGGCACCGCGGGGTCGATGGTCATGCCCAGGGCCTCCAGCTGGGCCTCGTGGGTTACCAGATAGCTGACGATGGACCGGGAGGTCATGCCCCAGGGCAGGGTGGTGTTGCAGCCAAAGGCCTCCATGTTGAAGAAGTTGCCCCAGCGGCCGATGGCCTGGGCCAGCAGCATGGCGGGAAAGCCCGCGTCCAGCAGGGGCAGGATGGGCATCTTCTTGATTCGGCAGGCGATAAAGCCCGCAATCAGGGCGCCGATGACCCCGCCGTACAGCGCAAGGCCCCCTTCGCGGAAGGCAAAAATGCGCAGCCAGTTGTCCTTGTACAGCTCCCAGCGGAAGACGACAAAGTAAAGCCGGGCGCCGACAACGCCGCCCACCACGGCCCACAGCAGCACATCCAGGCCGTCATAGGAGTGAAAGCCCAGGCTGCGGGACCGCAGGTGAAAGTAAATGATGCCGCAGATAAAGGCCGCGGCAAAAAGGAGGCCGTACCAGTAGATGTCGATGCCAAAAATGCTGAAGGCCACCCGGCCAATTTCAAACTCAAGGCCAAGACCGGGGAAGCTGAGGGTTTCCGTCATGTCGATTCCTTCTTTCCGTTTTAGGGCCCGCGCAGATCCGACGCTTCGGTTTTGGCGTCAGACCGGCTCCACAATGGAGACGGCGCTGTACCTGGGCTGAAAATCCCGCCCAAGGCGGTCGGTCAGGTCCTCCAGGGTCAGGTCCCGCACCAGGTCCAGCAGCTCGTACATATTCTCTAGGCCCGAAAAATGGGTCAGCACCAAAAGACTTGCCACGGCGTCCACCCGGCTGTACATGCCCACATACCGCCCATAGGTGGCCTTGCGGCACCAGTCAAAGGCGTCCGCGGGAATGCCCTCTTTGCAAAGGCGCTCCGCCTCCCGGCAGATGGCGTCGTACACCGCGTCGGGGTCGCGGCTTTCGCCGCCGTACATGGGCACCAGATAATCCCGGCCCGCCAGCACCTCGTACTCGAAGGTGGCGTTAATGAGGCCCTGGTCGTACAGCCTGCGGTACAGGGGGGAGGATTCACCGCAGAGGATCTCCAGCAGGATTTCGTCCATGACCTGGGCCTTCAGGTTTTGCAGGGTATCCCCCGCCTCGCCCTTAAAGCCGATTTGGAACATGGGCACCGATACCGACAGGGCCTTTGCCTTGCGGTGGGCGGCCACCTCCCGGGGCTCGTCGGCCCGGCGCCACTGGATCTCCACCTCCTCCTGGGGCTTCAGGATTTTATCGCAGAGATCCAGCACCACCTGGGGGTCAAAGCTGCCGGCCACCGCCAGCACCATGTTGCTCAGGTTGTAAAAGGTGTGGTAGCAGCGGTACAAAAGGTCCGCGGTAATCTCCGAAATGGATTCCACCGTGCCGGCGATGTCCAGGCGGACGGGGTTGTTATGGTACAGGGATTCCAGCAGGCCCACCATGGTCTGCCAGGAGGGGCTGTCGTCGTACATCTGGATTTCCTGGCCGATGATGCCCTGCTCCTTCTGCACCGATTCGGGGGTAAAGTAGGGGCGGGAGACAAAGTCCAGCAGAATCTCCATGGCCTGGGGGAAGTTGTCCGAGCAGCTGAAGAGGTAGGCGGTGCGGTCAAAGGAGGTGTAGGCGTTGGCCGACGCCCCGGTGGCCGCGTATTTCTGAAAGGCGTCCCCCTCCTCGTTTTCAAACATCTTGTGCTCCAAAAAGTGGGCGATGCCCGGGGGCACCTCCACAAAGTCGTCCTCCCCGGGGGTTTTAAAGGTGGTGTCGATAGACCCCACCTTGGCTGCAAACAGGGCGTAGGCGGAAGAAAAGCCGCTCATGGGGCAGAGGAGGACCGTCAGCCCCGAGGGATGCTTAATTTGGGTGTACTGCTCCCCCAGCACAGGGGATTTAATAATGGCTTCATTCATGGGACGTACCCTCCTTGCCGGTGAGAAAATAGACGGTATCCAGGGTGGCCCGGCCCGCGGCCTGGGCCACCTCCCGGGCGGTGATGGCGCGAATGTCCGCCGCCTCGTCCTCGGGGGAGTAGTTGGCCCCCTCCAAAATGCGGGTCATGCACCAGTTTTCCACGGCGCCCAGGCTGTCCCCCACCGAGCCAAGGCTGTTGGTGTAGGCAAGCTTTGCCGCCTCCAGGGTCTCCGCCTCAAAGTCCCCCCGGGCAATGGCGCCCAGCTGGTCCAGAATGGCGGTTTCCGCCTGCTGGCGCTTGGACTGCTCCAGCCCCGTATCCACCATCAAAATACCGGCGGAGGGGTCAAAGCGGGCGGCGCAGTAATAGCAGAGGCTCATTTTTTCCCGGACGTTTTGGAATAGGAGGGCAAAGGGGGCGCCGCCGTACAGGTAGGCCATCAGCCGCACCGCGTCAATGGCGCGCTTGTCCGGCAAAGCCCCGGGGCGCATCCCCAGCACCAGCTTGGACTGCACCACATCCATGTGCTCCACCTTGCGGCGCGGGTCGCCGGCTTGTTCCGCCAGGGGCTGGGGGGCGTGCCGCACCGGCTGGCGCCGGATGCCGGCAAACAGGCCTTCAAACACCTGCCGCACGGGCTCGGGGTCGCCGCAGCCCACAAAGATGATCTCCACCCGGGCGGCGGAGGTCAGCTCCCGGTAGTCCCGGGCCGCCGACTGGGGGGTAATGGCCCCGGCGGCCTTTACGGTGCCGTACTTGTTGACGGCCAGACGGGTGCCCCGGCTCATCTCCCGGCGGCACTGGTTAATGGCGTAGGTGCGCTTTTCGTTGACCTCCGCCTCAATGGTGTCCATCAGGTTCTGGCGCTCCAGCCGGACCTCCTCCTCGGGGAAGGCCCCGTCCTCAATGCGGGGGTCCAGGACAATCTCCCCCAGCAGCCGGGCGCACCGGTCGGTAATGGCTTCCCCGTCCAGGGCAAAGCGGTCGTCCACGCTGCTGATGGAACAGCTTAAAATCTGATATTCCCCGTACTGACTTACGTCCCCGTCCAGGTCGGCGCCGTACAGCCTGCACAGGGTCTGCTCCAGCTGGGTAAAGTCGGGGTGCTGTCTGGAGCCCCGGCACAGCAGGAAGGGGATGACGGCGCGGCCCGCCGCCTTTTCCTCCTCCAGGGGGATCAGAAAATTGACGGTGATGGAATTATGCTTGAATTTGGGGTCCCGGACGCTGGAAAAGAAGATTTCCTCCCCCAGCGGCGTACGTTTAAAATACTCGCTCATGCTTTCGCTCCCTTACCGTATAATGGGACAAGTTTACCAATATAATATACCACAATTGTGGGGGAAATTTCCATAGGCGGCAAATAAACCGGCGGAAGCTTTACAGAAAGTTTACCGAAGGGGGACCAAAAGGGCCTGCCGCCTGCTTTGTACAGACGACAAGCCCTCTTGGCTGTCCGGCTTTATTTTTCAAAGGCGCTTTGTTTCCCGCACTGTGGGGCTTTGTCACAAGCGGATGTCCGCTTGTGGCCGGCCTGTTCCGTCAGCCCTGGGGGCGCTTTTTCTTTACGGTGCGCACCACCGCAAGGGCGACAATGGCAATCACGCAGACGGCCAGCACCGCGGGCAGCAGCATATCGCTGTAGGCCTGGTCGGCGGAGACGATTTTGGTCCAGGCGTCGTCCATGGCCTTGGCCAGATGGGGGTCCGGGTGGGTCAGGTATTCAAAGGTGTCCAGAAGCTCCTTGGGGGGGTACTGGACGGGGTTCTGCTTCGTCTCGTCGTCCAGCAGGTCGTAGACGGCGGCGTTGGGGGTGGAATACCCGATGTACTGGATGTTGGCAAGGCCCACCTGGGGCTCCAGCATAAAGTTGATATACAGTTCGGCCAGCTCCGGGTTTTGGGCGTCCTTGGGGATGCACATGGCGTCGGTAAAGATGTTGGTGCCCTCCCGGGGAAAGGCAAAGGCCAGGTCCGGGTTGTCGGCGTGCATGGTGATGAAGTCGCCGGCATAGTAGGGGGCGATGGCCGCCTCTCCCCCGGTCATTTTGTCAAAGATTTCATCCATGACGTAGGCCTGCACCAGGGGCTTCTGCTGGATGAGCATCTGGGTGGCCTCGTCCAGCTGTTCCTGGCTTTGGACGTTAAGGGAGGTGCCCATGCGCTTAAAGGCGATGGCAAAGGCGTCCCGGGAGTTGCCGAACATGAGAATGTTCTTGCTGTACTTTTCGTTCCACAGCACGTCCCAGGTCTCCATGTCCTCGCCGGGGTCCACCATGGTGGTGTTGTAGATGAGGCCCACGGTCCCCCAGGTGTAGGGCACCGAGAACCGGTTTTGGGGGTCGTAGTCGGGATTCACGTACTGGGGGTCGATATACCGGAAGTTGGGCACATGGTCAAAGTCGATGGGCCGCAGCATATCCTCCTCAATCATCCGGGCGATGGTGTAATCGGAGGGGATGATGACGTCGTAGCTGCTGCCGCCGGTTTTTAGCTTGGCGTACAGGATCTCGTTGGTGTCAAAGGTGTTGTATACCACCTTGATGCCGGTCAGCTCCTCAAAGGCCGCGTTGACGTCCAGGGAGCCGTCGTCCCCGTTGGAGATGTACTCGCCCCAGTTATACACATTGACGCTGAGGCCCTGGCCCTTGTACTGCTCGTAATATGCCAGGTCGTATCCACCCTCCGACGGGGTGTCGGCAAAGGCGGGGGCGCTTAAAGTCAGGGCCATGGCAAGGGCCGTCAAAACCGCAAATAAAGTTTTCATCGAAAGCTCTCTCCTCCTTTTTTCAGCTGCTTTTCTTTTCGCACGCTGTACAGGTTGTAAAGGATCAAAATGGACAGCACCACCACAAATATGATGGCGGACAGGGCGTTGATCTTCGGGCTGATGCGGCGGCGCACCATGGCGCCGATGGTCACCGGCAGGGTTTGGGTGGTGGCGCTGCTGACAAAGTAGCTGATGACAAAGTCGTCGATGGAATAGGTCAGCGCCATAAGGAAGCCGGTCATCATGCCGGGCATGATTTCGGGGATGACGACCTTGAAGAAGGCCAGGGCCGGGCTGCACCCCAGGTCCAGGGCCGCCTCGTAGACAAAGCGGTCCATCTGCCGCAGCTTGGGCAGCACGTTTAGGATGACATAGGGGGTGCAGAAGGTGACGTGGGCGATAATCAGGGTGCCAAGGCCCAGGCCCAGCTCCGGCAGAAGATGGAACCCCAGCAGCCCGTTGACCTTGGCGGCGGCGTCCATGCCAAAGACAAACAGCAGCAGCAGCGACACGCCGGTGACGATTTCGGGGTTTAGGATGGGCATATAGGTGATGTTCATCAGCACCGACTTAAACCACCGGGAGCGCATGGAATAGATGCCCAGGGCCGCCGCGGTGCCCAGCACCAGGGCGATGACCGAGGCCACCACCGCGATGATAAGGGTGTTTTTCAGGGAGGTCATAATCAGCTGGTCCGAAAACAGCTCCCGGTACCAGTGGAGGGAAAACCCCGTCCAGACGCTGCGGGATTTGTTTTCGTTAAAGCTGAAGAGGATGAGGACAAAGATGGGCATATAAAGGAACAGCATCAGAAGGACCACGTAGATTTTAGAGGTGCGGTTCATGGAAGGCTTCATAAAATCAGTCCCTCCTTGTCCTCGGAATCCTCAAACATATTCAGCATGCTCATAATCAGCAGCACAAAAATCATCAGCACCAGGGAGATGGCCGCCCCCAGGTTGGGGTTGTAGGCGTTGCCCAAAAACTGGGCGTCGATGAGGTCACCGATCATCATGTTGGCGCCGCCCCCCAGCATCCGGGAAATGATGAAGGTGGAGATGGCGGGCACGAATACCATGGTGATGCCGGTGGTGATGCCGGGGACGCTCAGGGGCAGCACCACCCGCAGAAAGACCTGAAAGCTATTGGCGCCCAGGTCCTGGGCCGCCTCGATGACCCGCCCGTCGATTTTGGTCATAATGGAGTACAAAGGCAGGATCATAAAGGGCAGATAGTTATACACCATGCCCAGCACCACCGCCCCCTGGGTGTTGATCATCCGGAAGGGGCCCAGGCCGAAAAACCCCAGCAGCGAGTTGATGATGCCGTTGTTTTCCAGCAGAGTCATCCAGGAGTAGGTGCGCAGCAGAAAGTTCATCCACATGGGCAGCATAATCAGCATCACCAGGGTCCGCTGGGAGATGCCCCCCTGGCGGCTCATGATAAAGGCCAGGGGATAGCCCGCCAGCAGGCAGGCGGCCGTGGCCAGCACCGCCAGCCACAGGGAGCGGAGGAACACCGGGGTGTACTCCGCCACTTTGGTCACGTTGGCAATGGTAAAGCCGCCGTCGGGGGTGGTCAGGGCAAAGACCACCACCAGCGCCAGGGGCGCCACCACAAAGACCAGCGACCAAAGAATGTAGGGAAGAGAGGCGTACTTGGCTTTTGGCATTTACTCCTCCTCCATCCGTCGCATAATGTGGATGTCCTCGGGGGTAAAGTCCATGCCGATGATGGTTTCGGGGGGGACGCTCATGGTGGAGTGGATGGTCCACTTGTAGCCCAGGGCGTCCACGACAATTTCGAAATGCACCCCCATAAAGGTGACTGTCTCCACCACCCCCGAAATTTTGCCGTCGTCCGGCGAGACGATGCGGATGTCCTCGGGCCGGATGACCACCTGGATGCGCTCGTTTTCCTCAAAGCCCTTGTCTACGCAGGGGAAGGTGTCGTTGGCAAACTCCACCAAAAAGTCCTCCAGCATAATGCCGTCGATGATGTTGCTTTCCCCGATAAAATCCGCCACAAAGGCGTTGGCGGGCTCGTTATAAATATCCTGGGGCGTGCCAATCTGGAGGATGTTGCCGTCCTTCATCACCACCACCCGGTCCGACATGGTCAGGGCCTCCTCCTGGTCGTGGGTGACATAGAGAAAAGTGATCTCCAGGCTTTGCTGGATGCGCTTAAGCTCCCGCTGCATCTCCTTGCGCAGCTTTAAGTCCAGGGCGCCCAGGGGTTCGTCCAGCAGCAGCACCTTGGGCTGGTTGACAATGGCCCGGGCAATGGCAATGCGCTGCTGCTGCCCGCCGGAGAGCAGGTTGACGTTGCGGTATTCGTACCCCTTCAGGCCCACCAGCTCCAGGGCGTCGCCGACCCGCAGCTTCCGCTCCCGCTCCGGCAGCTTGCTGACTTTAAGGCCAAACTCGATGTTTTCATAGACGTTTAGGTGGGGGAACAGGGCATACCGCTGGAAGATGGTATTCACCTGCCGCTTGTGGGGCGGCAGGTCGTTAATCCTGGTTCCCTCAAAAAAAACATCACCTTCGCTGGGCTCGACGAATCCGCCGATAATCCGGAGAGTTGTGGTCTTGCCACAGCCGGACGGGCCCAGGAATGTGATAAACTCCTTGTCCATGATGTCCAGATTGATCCCCTTAAGGACTCTTTCCCCGTCGAAATCCACGGCGATTCCCCGCAGGCCAATCATGACATTTTCCATATGAATGCATCCCCCTTTGCGGTAGTATACCCGGGTAAGGTGCCGGGTGTACCTGTGCGGGAGGTCTTTCTCCCGCCGCAGTGCTATTGCTCCATTCCCCGCAAAAGGCTTTGGGACGCGGAAGAGTTTTTCCGTGTCTTTCAGATGGGCATACGCGACTGCATGACAGGTCCGAAGCGTCCCATGGCAAGGCGTAAAACCGCCCGCGGACGACCCGGACCCAGAGACTTTGCCATTAGATGCAAAATGCAATACACAATATAGCATAAATCCGCGAAAAGTCAACACTTTTTGAAAAATAGCGCATTCCCGCCAAATTACGCCTGGCTGTGATGTGGATTTGCTTGAAATCTCTCTGAATTTCTTTAAAATGCTCCATTTGTGAATTTTTTATGAAGCGCCGGACCCCGGGGCGGACTTCCGCATATTTTGTCCAAAGAGGGCTTGCATTTTAAAATGCCCTGTGCTATGATAATAAAGCTGTTTCTGGGTGTGGCGCAGGTGGTAGCGCGCTACCTTGGGGTGGTAGAGGCCGTGGGTTCAAGTCCCGCCACTCAGACCAAAAACACATAATCCGAATCATATAAAACAGGTCAACCCTGTCGTATATGGTTCGGATTTGTGCTATATCTCTAAAACAAGATCGAGAATGCCGGAATGAAAAGGCGTTTCTTTTTCATGGCAGTTATTACGATTTCTTATATTTTAAGGTTTTATAGACCGCCTGCCCACATTCCGTGAGGGAACAAACTACAACAAAAATGGAAATAAAAGCAATCAATACGTTTGCTCCGCTCATTCCCATGAAGCGCAAAAAATTAGAGCTGCCCCAATCAACCTTCTGCAGAAAAGCTGTAAATTCCCTGCTAAACAAATCGGGCATATTGAGCAGGTAAATGATGATGCATATGCTTACGATATTGTTTACAACAACTGCACCGCAGACAAAAGGTGTCCATCTGCGAGCCTTGATTTTGGAAATGCATGCACAAACGCCCAATAGAGCCATAAAGGCAATCGCAGGGATACAGCTTGCTAAAAAGGAAGCGCTGAAAAGCGTGCGTATTTGCATATCATCATTTTGGATAATAAAAACAATGGGCAATGTCCCACTGCACATTAAAATAGCTACAACAGAGAATACAACGATTAATACCAGTTCCGTAATACTGTCGGCAAGCCGGATTCTGCCCTTATCATTCGGCAATACTTCCGGCAAATCTTCAATTTTCCATTCCTGTTCTTTGTTTCGGTCTGCTTTACCCCCTGTACGTTCCGCAATGGCAAAGCCGGCCGTTATCCATACGAGCGCTTGAAAGGTTGCGGAGACGCCCATGGCAATCCCTTTTGATAAAATATTGCTTATTAAATGAGGCCAATCAACCACGCCGCCTTTTATGGCATCGACCGTCCCCAGAATCATGCCGATGACCAAAACCATGATGCCGATCAAGGGCAAAACCCACTTCAGCACGCGCACATAATCGTCGAAAATGGCCGGGGATATTAAATATCGGGGTTTCTGCCGGTACTTCTCCGCCAACGAAGCGGGCGAACCCAACTGGCGCAACACCCTCTTGATTTCGTTTTCGTCCGCGTCCTCTGGCAACATGTCATAGATATTGGATTTTAACTCTTTGCTTACCTCATCCCGATCCTTTTCCGGGAGGCGACGTATAACATCATGGACATAGCGCTCAATCAGATCATTCATTATGGTCACGCTCCTTGCAAATGGATTCAATATTGTTTTGCAGCTTTTTCCATTCTCCTAATAATTCTTTATATACCATTTCACCTTTTTCGCTGATCGTATAGTATTTTCGCGGCCTACTCTCACTGGTATTCCAATCGCTAACCAGCAAGCCCTGACTTTCCAGCCGACGTAAAAGGGGATACAGCGTATTCGCTTCAATGTCGATTTGCTTTTCTTGCATTGTTTCAAGCAGTGCATAGCCATAATGCGATTGTTTCAAGCATCCCAAAACCGCCAGTGTTAAACTCCCCCGGCGAAGCTCCGTGATAAAGCTTTGCATCTCGTTTATTGACATTGTATCACCTCGTTGTTATTATACTGTGCGATGCACAGTAATGTCAATAAAAAATATTATGTCCATGAAATTAAATTGATATTGTAACTTTTTCTACCTCATCACGTTATAAACATTAACACAGGCCCGTGGGGGATTATCCTTTCCCGGCCTGTCTTGTGCGCGAAACCTGAAGATAATGGAAATACTACTTGCCGACCACCTGCAAACCATTAATATTACTGCTTTTCCCCAAACCCTATAATTTCACTCAGACCAACAGACGAAGAGCCGCTCCATTGGCCTACAAAGCCAATCGGAACGGTTTTTCCTTTCCCTGGGCCCCATGATGGTACCTCGTTTTTCGGGCGAGTTCTAAAGAAAGTTCTAAATTTGCGCTGGAAGCTCCAATTGAGGTATTGCGTATCATCGCCGTTGGCAAATGAACAGAGCGCTTTGCCCCGTTTACCGAGCCGGTCGCAGAGGAACACCAAAGGCGATTTAGCGGTGCTGGCCACGGTTTTTATTCCGTAGGAGGCACCGGGCACTTACCAGACAGTCCCAAGGTCCGGTTGGGCATACCCAACCGGACCTTTCTTAACCGTAACCTGCGCCAAGCTATTTCAGCTTTGCGCCGTCCCTGAAGGCATTGCCACCCTTTTACCAATCACAGGATAGGCATTATTCATCGGTCTAAAGGGAATCGGGCGCAGCTTCACGGAATCAGCAGCTCCGCTCTCATTAAAAGCCTTTTCACCGGCGCAGACATTACAGGGCAGAGGATAAAAAGCTTGACAGGCGCTGTGCCGGATGATAAAGTATGATAGTAAAATAACATCGTTATTTTTGGTGATTTATGGAGACAAAAGCGGATGCAACAAAGAATCGGATACTGGACTGCGCCCGGGAGGAATTCCTGAGCGCGGGCTTTGCAGACGCTTCCCTGCGCCGCATCGCCGCGCAGGCGGAGGTGACAACCGGCGCCATCTACCGCTACTTCCCGGATAAGCGCGCCCTGTTCACAGCGGCGATGGAGGAGGCCGCCGACCGGTTTCATAAGCTGATGGACGGTATGTGTAAGGATACTGTGCTGGCCGCGGGGGAAGGGCTTTCTTATGGCCCGGGGGACAGCCGGGAGAACATAGCAAGATTTTATGGCATGATCTATGAATACTTCGACCAGTTTTATCTTTTGCTGATGTGCGGCGACGAAACAGGCGGACGTTCTTTTCTCCACGAGTTTGTCAAGGTCGAGGAGGAATCCACCCTGGCCTATCTGAACGCGCTGAAAAAGCATTACGGGTCTGATTATGCGGTGGATGAAGTCGCCCTGCACTTTTTGCTGGAAGCCTATGTATCCGCCCTGCTGGAGCCGGTACGCCACCGGATGAGCCGGGAAGACGCCATTTTGCACGCCCAAAACCTGAGCGTATATTTTGCCGTGGGTTGGCTTGGCGTGGAACGGCTGCTGCGCGGCGAAAGCGAGGAATCGCTGATTCCCTGAGTATAAAAGGTTATAAACGCCCACCGAAAGTGGGCTTTATATAAGCAGTACAGTTAGCTATAACTAACTACAATGGAGGGAAGTTATGAGTCAAACATCCAAAAAGCAAAGCGGGCTGTCCCAATCCATCGGCTACGCGGGCGGACATAAGGCCCTGACCGTTTTGGGATGCGTCCTTTCCGCCGTCGCGGCGGTGCTGGGCCTTGCGCCCTATGTCTGCGTTTGGCTGGTGGCAAGGGACGCTTTGGCGGTGTTCCCCAATCTGTCCGCCGCCCCGGATTTGGCCCGCTACGGCTGGATGGCGGTGTGGTTTGCCGTCGCGGGTGTGGTCGTGTACTTTGCCGCCCTGATGTGTACCCATCTGGCGGCATTCCGCACCGCGCGCAATATCCGCAACACGCTGATGCGCCATGTGGTCACATTGCCGCTGGGCTATTTTGTCAGCGGGCAATCGGGGCTGATGCGCAAGCAGATCGACGAGAACGCCGGCCTGACCGAGGATATGCTGGCCCACAAGCTGCCCGATTTAACAGGCGCTATTGTGACGCCCATTGCCGCCATTGTGGTGCTGTTTGTCTTTGACTGGGTGATGGGGCTACTCTGCCTGCTCACCATGGTTTTGGCCCTTGTCAGCATGTTTGCCATGATGACCGGAGACAATGCCACCTTCTTCCACCGCTACCAGCTGGAGGTGGAAAAGATGAGCGGCGAGGCGGTGGAGTATGTCCGGGGCATCCCGGTGGTAAAGGTGTTCCAGCAGACGGTGTACTCCTTCAAGGCCTTTTACAGCGCCATCATGTCCTACGCCGACCTTGCGGGCAAATATTCCATGAGCTGTCAAAAGGGGCAGACCCTTTTCCTCACCGCCATCAACGGCGCGTTTGCGCTGCTGGTTCCGGCGGCGCTCATCATGGCAAACCGCGGCGACCCCCTGGGGGTGCTGGTCAACTTCATCTTCTACGCCCTGTTTGCTCCGGCCTGCGGCGGCATGATCAACCGCATCATGTACGCCAGCGACGCCATACGACAAACGGACGAGGCGATGTTTAAGCTGAACCGGATTTTGGAGGAAAAGCCGCTGCCGGAGCCTAAGGCTCCCAAAAAGCCACGGGGTGGGGGCGTGGAGTTTCGAAACGTCACCTTTTGCTATCCCGGCACGGAAAAACCCGCCCTTGACCAGGTCAGCTTTTTTGTGCCCGAGGGCGGGACAGCGGCGCTGGTGGGGCCGTCCGGGGGAGGGAAAACCACGGCGGCCAGCCTCATCCCCCGCTTTTGGGATGTGCAGAAGGGCAGCGTGCTCATCGGCGGCGTGGATGTGCGGGAAATCACGAAAAAGGAGCTGATGCGCCATGTCGCCTTTGTGTTTCAGGACACCAAGCTCTTTAAGAAAAGCCTGTATGACAATATCCGAACCTCCCGCCCGGATGCGACCCGGGAGCAGGTGCTTGCCGCCGCCCACGCCGCGCAGTGCGACGATATTTTAGAAAAAATGCCGGAGGGCGTTGACACCGTGGTCGGCACAAGGGGCGTCTACCTTTCGGGCGGCGAGGCCCAGCGCATCGCCCTGGCCAGAGCCATCCTTAAGGATGCGCCCATCATTGTGCTGGACGAAGCCACCGCCTTTGCCGACCCGGAGAACGAGGCCCAGATCCAAAAGGCATTTGAAAAGCTGACCCGGGGCAAAACCGTGCTGATGATTGCCCACCGCCTGTCCACCATTCAAAACGCCGACCAGATTTTGGTGCTGAATGAGGGCAAGGTGACGGAGAGCGGAACCCAGGCGGAGCTGCTGCGGCAGGAGGGCAAGTATGCCGCCATGTGGGCGGATTACAGCCGCGCCGCCCAGTGGAAGGTTGGAAAGGAGGCGGTGGTATGATTAAAAAGCTGCAACATATTTTTGCCCTCAGCGAGCGGGGGGCAAAGGATTTGGTAAAATCCACGCTGTGGACGGTGGTCTGCAACATCGCTCTCATGCTCCCCATCGGCGTCGTCATGGCCACCGTCCAGCAGCTGCTGGGCAGCGCGGCCGCCGGCGAAAGCCCCATGGCGCACTTTTGGCTCTACACCGGCTTGTCGGCGGCGCTTTTGGTACTGCTGTATGTTCTGCACTACTTCCAGTATGCGGCGCTGTACAACGCCACCTTTTTAGAGAGTGCAAACCGGCGCATCGGCATTGCCGAAACCATGCGCCGCCTGCCCCTGTCCTTTTTTGGCAAGCGGGATTTAAGCGATTTGACCGCCACCATGATTACCGACTGCGCGCAGCTTGACCAGATGTTTTCCCACCATATTCCCATGGTGATTGCGTCCTGCATCTCCACCGCCATCATCGGCGTCCTGCTGTTTGTGATGAACTGGCGCATGGCCCTTGCCATCCTTTGGGTCGTCCCCGTCGCTTTAGTTTTAACGGTGGGTACCAAAAAGCTGCAGG
>CALGIL010000332.1 GCA_937914895.1 uncultured Angelakisella sp. | reverse complement strand
GGCCGGCCAAAAGGTGCTGGCCATGTCCACCGGCATGGGGGGACCCTCCACCGCCATTGGGGTGGAGGAGCTGTACCAGACCGGTGTGGATACCTTCATCCGCATCGGCACCTGCGGCGGCATGAACCTGAAGGTCATGGGGGGCGACCTGGTCGTTGCCAACGCCGCCATCCGCATGGAGGGCACCTCCAAGGAGTATGTGCCGGTGGAATTCCCGGCCGTGTCCAACATCCAGGTGACAAACGCCCTGATGGCCGCGGCGGAAAAGCTGGGGTACACCTGCCACACCGGGGTGGTCCAGTGCAAGGATTCCTTTTACGGCCAGCACAGCCCCGACCGCATGCCCCTGGGCAAGGAGCTCATGGACAAGTGGGACGCCTGGATTAAGGCCGGGTGTCTGGCCTCCGAGATGGAGAGCTCGGCGCTGTTTATTGTCGCCCAAATCCTGGGCGCCCGGGCGGGCTGCGTCCTTAACGTCATCTGGAACCAGGAGCGGAAGAAGGCCGGCCTGGAGGACCGGGAGGGCCACGACACCACCCCGGGCATCCGCGCCGCGGTGGAGGCCATCCGGATTTTGGTGGAGCAGGACAGTAAAAAATAGGAGGGCGTCGCCATGAAGCAAATCGCGTGGATTGGAATGGGCGTCATGGGCGCGCCCATGGCTGGGCATCTGGTCAAGGCCGGTTGCCGGGTGGCGGCATACAGCCGCAGCCTTTCTCAAAACGCCCCGGAGATGGAGCGCACCTACGGGGTGGAGGCAAAGTCCACCATCCGAGAGGCGGTGGAGGACGCCGACTGCATCTTTGTCATGGTGGGCTATCCCAGGGATGTGGAGGAGGTCTTTTTGGGCCCCGGCGGCATCCTGGAGCACGCAAAGCCCGGCGCCTACGCGGTGGACATGACTACCTCCTCCCCCGCCCTGGCGGCGCGGCTGTATGAGGAGGGCAAAAAGCGGGGCATCCACGTGCTGGACGCCCCTGTGTCCGGCGGGGACACCGGCGCCAAAAACGCCGCTTTGACCATCATGGCGGGGGGCGACCCGGAGGACTTTCAGGCGGTGCTGCCCCTGCTTTCCTCCATGGGCAAGACCATCAGCCACATGGGCCCGGCGGGTGCCGGCCAGCACACCAAGTGCTGCAACCAAATCTGCATTGCCGGGGCTGCCGCGGGCTATACCGAGGCCCTGGTTTACGCCCAAAAGGCGGGACTGGACCCCCAAAAGGTCATCGATGCCGTAGGCGGCGGCTCCGGCACCAGCTGGCAGCTGGTCAACATGGGCCCCCGGGTGCTGCGGGGGGACTTTGCCCCCGGCTTTTTTATCAAGCACTTTATTAAGGACATGGAGATCATCCAGGAGGAAAGCGAGTCCTTTGGTGTCACCCTGGAAATGCTGGAAACGGTGCTGGCCCTTTACCAGGAGATGGCCGACATGGGTTATGAAAACGAAGGCACCCAGGCGCTGATCAAATACTACCGGCAGTAATCCGTCCGGCGGATGTCGGAATAAGCGAAAAACCCACCCTTCGGGGTGGGTTTTGTCGCGTGCAGGGGGGCAATCACAAGAAAGCCGCCCCGGGAATAAAATACAGCAAATAATGGCGCAATCGCCGCGCCCAATGGAGGAGAGTCTGGATGATGAGAAATAGTCCCCGCTGCCGTGGCCCCCGTCCCGCCGACTATGGACCGGAGCCGTTTGTGGTAAATATAGACAGCGCCACGGCGGAAAATGAAAATTTTCGCACCGCGCTGTGGACCGGGCACCACCTGCAGCTGACCCTGATGAGCATCAGGGATGA
>CALGIL010000331.1 GCA_937914895.1 uncultured Angelakisella sp. | reverse complement strand
CCGGCAATCTTTGGTTACTTTCCATTGCTGGAAAGTAACAGGCAAAAGCCGGCCCCTGATACTGCCGGGGCGGACAACAGGAAATCTTATATCCATGGGGCCCCTGCCCGGAGAGCGCAAAAATGCCCCCGGCAGGAATCCCCGCCGGAGGGCAAAGAGGGTTTTGGACTGCGCCCCGCAATGTAAGGAAGCAGTACCTTTAATAAAATCAGAACCCCGCCCATCAGGGCGTCAAAACCCTGATGGGAAGCGATAGCGAGGCCTGGACCCCCGTCCCGCAAAGTAAAGAAGCCCACCCTTCTACCGGCACCGGTCCTGGTATTCCGAGGGGGTGACCCCCACCGTCTTTTTAAACAGGGTGCTGAAGTAGGCGTTGTCGGTATAGCCCACCTGATCCGCCACCTCATAAATCTTCAGGCAGGGGTCCCGCAGCAGCTCCATGGCGGCGCGGATGCGGTAGTTGGTCAGGTAGGACATAAAGGTGTCGTCGGTTTCCTTTTTAAACACCCGGCTTAAGTACCCCTCGCTGAGGCCCAGGTGCTGGGCCACCCGGCCCACGGTGAGATCCTCGGGGTAGTGCTGGGTGATGTAGCGGATGGCCTCCTCCACATACTTGCTTTTGGCCCCCTTTTCCAGGTTGGGCCGCAGCAGCTCACCGCCGGGCAGGGGCGGGGGCGGCAGCAGCTTTTCCCGCACAGTGTTTACCGCCTCCACCAGCTCCCGGTCCTGAAAGGGCTTGAGGAGATAGTCGCTGACCCCCAGCCGCAGGGCGCTGTGGGCAAAGGCAAAATCGCTGTGGGCGGTCAAAATGACAAAAGCCGCCTGGCATCCCTCCTCCTTCAGCCGGCGGATCATCTCCACCCCGTCCATCCGGGGCATTTTGACGTCGGTGATGACCAGGTCCGGGCTGTGGCGGCGGATGACCTCCAGGCCCTCCTCCCCGTTTTGGGCCTCCCCCACCACCACGCAGTCCATGCTGTTCCAGTCCACCGCCAGCACAATGCCCCGGCGCACCAGGTCCTCGTCCTCAACGATCACCACTTTCAGCATGGTCCTCCTCCTTTCTCACCGGCAGAACCACCGTGACGGTGGTGCCCACCCCGGGCTGGGCGCTGGCGTGCAGGCCGTACCCACTGCCATAGTACAGGCGGATGATCTGGCTGACGTTGTACAGCCCCAAATGGCCCTCCACCATAATGGATTCGCCGCTGTTCAGGCGCTCCACCGTCTCGGGGGCCATGCCGACGCCGTCGTCGGTCACCGACACCCGCAGCCGGTCCTCCTGCCGGGCGGCATAGACATAGATATACCCGTTATCGCTGTTTTCCAGGCCGTGGAGGATGGCGTTTTCCACCAGGGGCTGAAGGATGAGCTTGGGGATCATACAGTCCTCCAGCTCCTCCGGCAGGTCCACCACATACTGAAAGCGGCCGGAAAAACGGATCTTCTGGATGCCGATGTAGCTTTCGATCATATCCAGCTCCTGGCGCAGGGTGACAAACTGTTCGCTGGAAATGCCCTGGCGCAGGATGACGGCCAGGGCCTCGGCCATGGCGGCCACCTCCTGGACGCCGCTCATTTTGGCGGTCCACTTCATGGTGTCCAGGGTGTTGTACAGAAAGTGGGGGTTCAGCTGGGCCTGAAGCATCCGGATGCGGGCCTCGTTCAGGTCCCGCTGGCGCTGCACCAGGCTTTCCACGTGGACCTGGAGGTCCTGGGTCATCAGGTTGAAGCTCTCGGTCAGCTGGCCCAGCTCGTCGCTGCGCCGGGGCTCCAGGCGGACGTCCAGGTTGCCCCGCTTGACCTCGTCCATGGCGTCGTTAAGCTCCCGCACCGGGCGCGCCAGGCTGCGGCTGAGGAGCACCGACACCCAGACGCACAGCAACAGGCTGACCGCGGCGGCCGCCAGGCTGATGGTGCGCATGGTCTCCCGGGCGCCCCCGGAGACGGCGGCCGTCTGCTCCAGGATGAGGTAGTACCCCGACGCGGGGTTGCGCATGACCTGATAGCGGTAGCCCCCCGCCTCGCCGGCGGCGTCCAGGGAGCCGGTCTGGGTAAAAACGCTCCGCAGGCGGGGCAGGCGCGCCTCTATATCCCCGGCGGGATAGGCGTATACGGGGCTCCAGAACTCATCCACAAGGACCATGCTGCTGCGCTCGGGGAGAAAGCCGGAAAAGAGGGCCTGAAAGGCGTCCTCGGTAAGGTTGACCACCGCGTAGCCCGCAATCTGCCCGGTGGGGAGGCGAATGCACCGAGCCGCCTTCATCCGGGGCTGGGCGCCGGTGTCGTCCATGTCATAATATGCCATATGGGGGGCCTCGGCCGCCTTGCGCAGCACCCCCCACCGAATGGGTAGCGAGATACGGGTGGGGGCGGTCTCGGTGGTATACCGCAGGATGCCCCCGGCGTCATACAGAAAAAACTGGGACACCCCCCGCAGGTCGTCGGTGGCCCGGTACAACTCCAGATAGATGTCCTCCCGGTCCCCCCTGCCGGGGTCCCGCAGCGCCTCGATGACCAAAAGGTTCCGGGACAGCTGGTCGGTCACCCGGTCGTAGGAGTCAAACAGCTCCTCCAGCTGCTGGTTCATGGCCCTCAGCTGGCGGGCGCCCTCCTCCCGGGACTGGCTTTGCAGGGTGCGGTCGTACACCTGCAGGGTGATGACGCTGGATACCGTCAGCGGAATCAGCGCCACCAAAAGGCACCCCAGCAGGATGCGGTACCGAAAGGACTGGTTGTGCGGCCAGTTCACGGCGCTCCCCCCTCCCCTATTCCCCCTTGTCCAAAAGCCCGGTCCACCGGGCCAGCACCTCGTCCTTGTGGTGGGCGGCCCAGGCAAAGTCGTAGGGAATCAGATTCAGCTCCCCCAGCGGGGGCAGGTTGCCCGCGGGCTGGACGTCGGTGCGCACCGGCCGGCGCATCAGGTCGGCGGCCAGCATTTCCTGGACATCCCGGCTGACGGTAAAATCCACAAACAGCCGGGCGTTTTCCGGGTGGGGGGCGCCGCTGACAATGGCGGTGCCGTCGGGCACGGCGGAGGTCCCCTCGGCGGGGTAGACCAGCTGGATGCCGGCCCCGGCGTTCATCTGGCGCTTGGCGGTCTCCTCCAGGGTAATGCCCAGGGTGCAGGTGCCGTCGGCCACCCGGGCGGTGATGTCCGAGGAATTCTCCAGAAGGCTGCCGTCCAGGTTGACGGCGCACCGCCGGATAAAATCCCAGCCGTCCCCGC
>CALGIL010000330.1 GCA_937914895.1 uncultured Angelakisella sp. | reverse complement strand
TGCCCGCCCGCCCGTATCCGCCGATGACGGGCAGCTTGCCGCCGATGACGGCGGAGGGGTCCATGCCGGCCCCGTATAGAATCTGGGTGAGCATGGAGGTGACGGTGGTCTTGCCGTGGGTGCCGCAGATGCCCACCGCTTCGTTATAGCGGCTGGACACCGCCCCCAGCATCTTGGCCCGCACCCAGAGGGGGATGCCCGCCGCCCGGGCCGCCGCCAGCTCCGGGTTTTCCGCCGAGATGGCCGCGGAGTACAAAAGCAGGTCCGCCCCCGCCACATGGGCCGCGTCGTGGCCCATGTCCACCCGGATGCCCAAGGCCCGCTCGGCGTCCACAATATCGCTTTCATTGTTATCGCTGCCTGTGATATAATACCCTTGTGCATGCAGGATCTGCACCAGGGGAAACATGCCGGCGCCGCCGATGCCCACACAGTGGATGTGATGCACGTCGGAGGGGATTTTGATTTCTGTCTTCACGCTGCCACCGCCCGTTCTTTTTTTAAGGATTTGGCGCACCAGGCGGCGGGGCTGTGGCCCCGCCGGATTGGTTCATAGCCATTATACTGCAATTATGGGTTTTTTGACAATGATTTACACAGCTCCGGCCCCAAAATTCCCAAAGGACCCCGGCGGCGGCGCGCCTTCCTTTTTTTGCCACCTGCTGTATAAGCCTTCTGTTCGTGCCAAATACTATGGATAACGACTTCAAACAGGAGGCAGTTTACAGATGAACATTAGCGACGTGCGAATCAGAAAGACCTATGATGATCCGCGGCTGAAGGCCCTGGTGTCGGTGACCATCAACGGGGACCTGGCGGTCCACGACATTAAAATCATCGAAGGCCCCGAGCGTCTTTTTGTCGCCATGCCCAGCCGCAAGGATGAAAACGGCACCTTTCGGGATATTGCCCACCCCATCACCCCCGGCGCCAGAAAGACCCTGGAGGACGCCATCCTGGAGCGGTACCGTACCTATCTGGAGGAGCAGGCGGAAAAGCTGAAGGCCGTCCCCGAGGAGGCATGGCAGGCGCCCGAGACCCCCTGATTCGCTCTCCCCGCCCGGCCGCTGCCGCCCCGGACGGGGAAAGGACCCCCATGACAGTG
>CALGIL010000329.1 GCA_937914895.1 uncultured Angelakisella sp. | reverse complement strand
ATCACATTCGCATCGACTAAGCGCTTGCAAGCGCTTAGTCGATGCGAATGTGATTTGTTGCAGAAAAGGAACTGCGCCGGTGCGGTGCGCCCTGGTAAAAGGGGAGAGGGACCGAGGTCCCTCTCCCCTTTTGTGAGGAGGAAATCTGCCAATGCGGCAGAGAGAAAGCCGCCGGTATCAGCCAATGCCGCCGCTGACAATACCCAGGACAAATACAGCCATGGTCAGCAGGCAGAAGGCATACTTATACAGCGGATAGAACCAACCGCCGATGCGTGTTTTGCGGCCTGTGGACACCGCGTCCTCCACGGCCTTTCTGCCCCAGACCCAGGCGAACATAATGCCCGCCAGGCCAGCGCCCAGGGGACAGACATAAATGGATACAAAATCCATCCAGCCAGAGACAATCCCCTGAATGCAGACGGCGACCACGGTGCCGATAACGGCGATGGTGGCAACCGCCTTGCCGCGGCTGAACTTCAGGTTATCCTGCAGGGTGGCAATGGGCGCCTCAAACAGGTTGACCAATGAGGTCAACCCCGCAAACAGCACCGCGATAAAGAAGACGATCATAACAAGCTGACCGCCGGGCATATGGGAGAACAGATAGGGCAGCGAGACAAACATCAGCCCGGGGCCGCTGGAGGTCAGCTCGGCGCCCGTGGTGGCCATAGCGGGGATGATGACCAGGGCTGCCAGCATGGCGGCCAGGGTATCAAAAATGGCCACGGTGACAGCGGAGCTGACGGTATCTTCCTTGTCGGACAGGTAGGAGCCGTAAATGACCGTGCCGTTGCCCGCCAGGGACAATGAGAAGAAGGACTGCCCCAGTGCGTACACATACAGCATGGGGTTTTTAAACTGCGCCGGGTCGATGGTAAACATCCATTTGTAGCCGTTGGACGCACCCGGCTGCATGGCCACATAAATGGCAAGGCCGATAAACATGACGTAAAACAGGGGAATCATGACCTTGTTGGCCTTTTCGATGCCGCCGCCAATGCCCAGGACCATGATGATAAAGGTGACGGCAAGGCCAATGATGAGCCACAGGTTATTGCCGAAAGCGGAGGCCGTGGCACCAAAGGCTGCGCCAAAGCCATCGGGGTCCGTGGGGGCAAGGGTGGCGCCGGTAAAGCTGCCAAAGGTGTATTTAAAGATCCAGCCCACCACCACGGAATAGCCGATGGACAGCATGAGGGCGCCCAGCATGGGGATGGCGCCGATGATCTCGCCGATACGGCGCTTATTCTCGCCCCGGGAGGCGCAGGCAGTGCCAAAGGCCCCGATGGGGCCCGAGCGGGCGGCGCGGCCAAAGCTCATTTCACCGATGACGCCGGATAGACCGATCAGGACATCAAAAATCAGGTACACCAGAAGAAACGCGCCGCCGTAGGTCGCCATGCGGTACGGAAAAAGCCAGATGTTGCCCATTCCCACCGCGGAGCCGATGCAGGCCAGAATAAAGCCAAGTTTTGAATTCCAGGAGTCGCGGGTTTCCAAATTGGTGCCAGAACCTTCCATAATACTCTCTCCTCACTTTCTATGATTCGCCTTTGGAAAACGTCCGGCCTTTTGGAAAAAAAGGACGGCCGCAAAACTCCACCTGCCTGTTTGCGGCCGCCGCTTTCCCTCTTTTTGACGCGGCGCGGCTGCGCAAGACTGCGTTTCCCGCTGCGGATCAACCTCTTACTTGTTGGGGTAGGGCTCCAAGAAGGCGTGGAAGTGGCGCATGGGCAGCTTGTGGCCCCAGGTGATGCGCATGTTGGGGATGTTCTCCCGGTCCTCGTACAGGGCCTTTACCGCGGCGATGACATAGTCCAGGTGCTCCTGGCTCAGCTGGCTGCGGTTGACGGCAAAGCGGACCACATTGCAGACCTCGGCCTGCTGCTCGGGGGTCTTCAGGTCGTACTCCATGGAGTAATCGCCCAGCTCCGAAACGCGGATGCCGTAGCGGCGGATGAGCTCCAGGCTGAAGCCCTCGCCGGCAAAGGTATCGTGGCCGCGCCTGCCGTCAAAAAACGCGTCCATGTTGATGTACACGCCGTGGCCGCCAGCTGGCAGCACGACACCCTTGACGCCGGCCTTATAAAAGCCCTGGGCCAGGTACTCGCACTGCTTTACCCGCTCGTCCAGATAGTTAAACTCCAGGCATTCGTACAGCCCGGCCGCCAGCGCCATAATGTCGCGGCCGCTCATGCCGCCGTAGGAATCGTTGCCGTAGGAGGAAATCTGCTTGACCTTGAGCATGACGCCCACGTCGTTTTGGACGGTGCCGTCGGCGTTAAAGTCGGAAAAGTTCTTCCAGAACAGGCCCTTGTCGCGGAAGGCCAGAATGCCGCCCATGTTGGCGTGGCCGTCCTTTTTCAGGGACGCAGTAAAGCCGTCGCAGTAGGAGAACATCTCCTTGGAAATTTCGGCGATAGACTTGTCGGCATAGCCCTCCTCGCTGACCTTAATAAAGTAGACGTTTTCGGCCCAGCGGGCGGCGTCCAGCATAAAGGGGATGCCGTACTTATGGGCGATGCGGCTGCTCTCCCGCAAATTGGCCATGGATACGGGCTGGCCGCACACGGTGTTGTTGGTGATGGTGGTGTAGACAATGGGGACGTTCTCGGGGCCCAGGGCCTTAATAAGCTCTTCCAGCCTTTCGGTGTCCATGTTGCCCTTAAAGGGGTTCTTTTCGTACTTCCCGTCCTGGGGGACCTCCCACAGCAGCTCCTTGTTGTACAGGTTGCGGGGGATGGAGCCCATCTGCTTGATGTTGCCCTCGGTGGTGTCGAAGTGCCCGTTGGAGGGGATGGTAAAGGCCTTGCCGGGATGGCGCTTGTTGAGGATGTTGCGGACGATTTCAAACAGGACGGATTCGGCTGCGCGGCCCTGCTGCAGGATGAAGGTGTTGGGGCGCTCCATCTGGGCGGCGCCGCCGTTAAAAAACCCGCCCTCGTACTCGCACAGGTACATCTCATCCATCATTTTGTCAATGTCCTGGCAGTTGGTGCGCACCAGGTCAATGACGCGCTTTTGGTCGTCCCCGCGCTCAAAGCAGTCCCGCAGGGCGTCCAGCAGGACATAGTAACCCTTGTTGCGGCCGTAGGATTCGTCGCCCAGCATCAGGGCGGACCACTGCACGTCAGTCATGGCGGTGGTGCCGGAATCGGACAGCATGTCAACGGTGAGCATGCCCGCGGGAAAGGCGAATTCGTTGTAGTGGGTGGCCTTCAGGGCGCGCTCACGCTGCTCCAGGGTGACGTCGGGGATATTCCGCTTGACATAAGCGAAGGAACGGGGTGCCGGGACATTCAGGGGATATTTGGTGCTCATAAGTACTACCTCCATTTTTGGCATATCATGCCTACTTTTAAGAGGATACCCCGGTCATCGCGGGGCCGGCGTGCCTGGGGCCCGGCCCCCGCGACTGGCGGACAGTACCTTGTCTGACCCATGCTGAAAAACGGGGTTTACACGGCGGCGATGACTTCAATCTCCACCAGGGCGTCCCTGGGCAGCCGGGCGACCTCGACGGCGGACCGGGCCGGATAGCTCCCCTCCTTAAAAAAGGAGGCGTAAACCTCGTTCATGGCGGCAAAATCGTCCATGTCGCTGAGGAATACCGTGGTTTTTATCACCTGGTCCATGCCGCTGCCGGCCTTTTCCAAAATGGCCTTTACGTTGGCCAGGGACTGGCGGGTCTGGGCCTGGATGCCCTTTGGGAACGCGCCGGTGGCCGGGTCCATGGGCAGCTGCCCCGATGTGAAGCAGAGGCCGCCCCAAACGGCGGCTTGGGCGTAGGGGCCGATGGCCGCCGGCGCCTGGTCTGTGCAGATGGTGTTCTTAATAGTGTTGCCCCCCTTTGTGCTTGGATTCTACGTTAGTTTTATCATGATAATAAAAAATTGTCAATATATTTTTGCATAATTTGGATATATTTCTATTTATAAATCCATTTTTTGTGGATAATAACAACAGAATGTCTTTTTGTGTAATAATAAACTATTATTTAGATAAATAACTATTTTTGACAACTGGTCCACTGTCGGATATAATGGAATGAACACTTTTACCGCCGGGGCGCGGCAAAAATTGCCTGTGGATAAGTGAGGCGAGCTTATGGACAGCCATCTGCTGGAGCATTACGCAAAGCTGACTGAATTTTTGGGTCATACCCTGGGCCCGGATTATGAGATTGCCCTGCATGACCTGACGGACAAAAACCAGTCCATTGTGGCCATTGCCAACAGCCATGTCAGCGGGCGCCAAATCGGCGCGCCCCTGACCAATGTGGGCCTTAAAATCCTCCGGGACAAGAGCTACGAGGGCCGGGATTACATCCTCAACTACCGCGGCATGTCCGAGGGCGGCAGAATGCTGCGCTCCTCCACGCTGTTTATCAAGCAGAACGGCGAGCCGGTGGGCATGCTGTGCATCAACTTTGACGACAGCCGGTACCGGGCCGTCAGCGAGGATATTCTGCGCCTGTGCCACCCGGACAACTTTGTGGACACCAACTTTCAGGTGGACACCACCCGGGTGCTGTCCACCCAGGAGGACGACCACGGGGCGGAGCGCTTTCACAACTCCCCC
>CALGIL010000328.1 GCA_937914895.1 uncultured Angelakisella sp. | reverse complement strand
CGCGGTATTATCATGGAACATACCTGCCAGATAAAGAAGCCCTGGCCCCGGCCATAGGGGCTCCCCCAGGCTTGGGACGGGCCCTGGCCCGGTTCCCGCCGGGCGTAGTCGGCCAGAATGGTCCGTGCCACATCCCGGGGCGATCCCAGCTCCTCCAGCACCTCCCGCTCCTTATCGGGGCCCGCGTCCTCAAAATACTCCTCGTAGTACTTTAAGGCGGCGACGCGCTCCTCGGGGGGAAGGGACATCAGCTCCGAGGCAAGCTGATACAAAAACTCCTGTTTGTTCATGGGGCCATACCTCCGTCAAACACATGGTCGATCCGCTCTTTATAGTCCTGCCATTCCCGCAGGTACAGCGCCAATTGGGTCCGTCCCGAGGGGGTAATCTCATAATACCGACGGTTGCGCCCGGCGTATTCCCGGTCGTACACGTCCAAAAATCCGTCCTTTTGCAATCGCCGCAGCACCGGGTACAGGGTGGATTCCGAAATGCTGATGACCTCCCGTACATCCTGGGTGATCTTGTAGCCGTAGGTCCCCTCTCGGGAGACCACCGCCAGCACAATGGCGTCCATAAGTGCGGCACTGATGGGAAAAGCCATAGACGCCCTCCTTTCCGGGATGCCGCGAAGCATCGTCACTGGTTTGCCCGCAGTATTGTTGCTTTGGCAATATTATATGCAGTATAATATTGTTTGTCAACCTTTTCGGCCCAGCTTTTTTTGAAAAATTCTCAGCCGGTTGAATTTAATCCCGCGGGGAGGTAATATTAAGAAGGAACTGGAAACTTTCCCCAACACTCACATATGCGGAGGTGTCCCATGGACAAGCTGTACATTGTGGTCCCCTGTTACAACGAGGAGGAGGTGCTGCCCGAGACGGTCAGCCGCCTGACCCACAAGCTGGAGGCCCTGATTTCCGCCGGGACCGTTGCCACGGACAGCCGGATGCTGCTGGTGGACGACGGCAGCAAGGACCGCACCTGGCAGATGATCGAGGATTTTCATCGGGAGAACCCCCTGGTGCAGGGGCTGAAGCTGGCCCGGAACCGGGGCCACCAAAACGCCCTGCTGGCGGGGCTGATGACCGCCAAGGACCACGCCGACGTGTCCATCTCCATGGACGCCGACCTCCAGGACGACATTGAGGCGGTGGACGATTTTCTGCGGGCGTATTACGACGGCTGCGACATCGTCTACGGCGTCCGCAATAACCGGGACACCGACACCGGCTTTAAGCGGAGCACCGCCCAGGCCTTTTACAAGCTGATGACCTTTTTGGGGGCGGACACGGTGTACAACCACGCCGACTACCGCCTGATGTCCCGCCGCGCCCTGGAGGGGCTGGCCCAGTTTAAGGAGGTAAACCTCTTCCTCCGGGGTATTGTGCCCATGGTGGGGTACAAAACCGCCACGGTGGAATACAAGCGGGGTGAGCGCTTTGCCGGGGAATCCAAGTACCCCCTGACCAAGATGCTCAACTTTGCCCTGGACGGTGTCACCTCTCTGTCGGTGCGGCCCATCCGCTTCATCACCCTGCTGGGCTTTCTGCTGGCGGCGGCCGGGTGCGTCTGGGCGCTGGTGCTGCTGATTTTGTTCTTGCTGGGCCGCCCCATATCCGGCGCCACCGTGGCCGTCATGTCCATTTGGACCGCCTGCGGCCTTCAGCTGCTGGCCACCGGGGTCATCGGGGAATATCTGGGCAAAATCTATCTGGAAACCAAGCAGCGCCCCCGCTTCATCATCGAGACTTACCTTGGGGACGAAGGAATGTAACGGCATCCCGCCGGGCGGGGTTTCGAATTTGGCAAAGGCATTGCTTTTTAACTACACGGGACATAGCCCCAAAGACGTTTACGCCTCCGGCGGGGATTCCTGCCGGGGGCTTTTTTGCCCTGCCGGGCGGGGCTTGTTTTTAGCCAAGGTTATCCTTTTTTACTCTATGGGGCTTAGCCCCAATCCCTCCTACGCCTCCGGTGGAGGATTCCTGTCGGGGGCCTTTTGGTGCCCTAGCGGACAGGGCTACGTTTTTATCCAAGATTATCCTTCTCTACTCTTTGGGACTATATCCCAAACCCTCTTTGCCCTCCGGGCAGGCCCCCTTTCTGCTGGCAGAAAGGGGGG
>CALGIL010000327.1 GCA_937914895.1 uncultured Angelakisella sp. | reverse complement strand
TTACCAGATACAGGATAATATCCTCCAGGTTGGCGGCGTCCACCAGCAGGTCCGGGTATTTTTTCGCCATGGCCGCCCGGTCGGCCACCAGGGCGTCAAAGCCATGGCGCCCCACCGCAAGGCCGACGACGTCGCCGGGGTCCACCTGGTCCGCGGCGGCGGCGGGGCCCTTCAAAACGCCGTACCGTTCCACCAGGGCGTCCTTTTCGTCGCTGAGGAGGATGCGCCCCCCGTGGATGTAGGCAATGTAGTCGGCAACCTTTTCCAGGTCGCTGGTGATGTGGGAGGACAGCAGCACGCTTTTGTTTTCGTCCTGAATGAAGTCCATAAACAGGTCCAGAATCTCATTGCGGACAATGGGGTCCAGGCCGCTGGTGGGCTCATCCAGCAGCAGCAGGTCCGGGTGGTGGGAAAGCGCCGCCGCAATGGACAGCTTCATCTTCATCCCCCGGGAGAACTCCTTGACCACCTTGCCCCGGGGCAGGGCAAACCGGTCGGTCAGCCGGAAAAAGTACGCCTCGTCCCAATCCTTATAGATATGGCCCATGACCTTGCTTACCTGGCTGGGCTTTAAGTTATCGTGAAAAAAGCATTCGTCAAAGACCACCCCGATGCGCTCCTTGACGGCGGCCTCCTCCCCGATGTTGTCCTTTCCAAAAATCCGCACGCTGCCCCCATCCCTGCGGATGAGGTTTAAAATGAGCTTGATGGTGGTGGACTTGCCGGCGCCGTTGGTGCCCACCAGCCCCATAATAGCCCCCTTGGGCAGGCTTAGGCTGACGTCCTTTAAGTCAAAGTCGGCATAGTGCTTGGACAGGCTGTCCACCTCCAGAATGGCTGGCTGGCGGCTGGTCATATCACTGGTCCCCCCTGTAAAAAAGTTGCAGGACCTCCGCAAGGTCCTCCGGCGGAACGCCGCCCAGCCGGGCCTCCTCCACCGCGCGGCGCAGCAGGTCCTCGGCCCGCATGCGGTGCTCCTCCTGGATAAGGGTGGTATCCGGCACCCCCACAAAGGAGCCCTTGCCCGCCACGGTGGTAATAAAGCCCGCCTGCTCCAGTTCCTCATAGGCCCGCTTGGTGGTGATGACGCTGACCCGCAGGTCCTTGGCCAGCTGCCGGATGGAGGGCAGCTGTTCCCCCGCCTCCAGGGTCCCGGACACCACCAGCCGCTTTACCTGGGCAAAAATCTGCTGGTAATAGGGCACGCCGCTGCTGACGGACAGCAGGATGTCCATGGGTACTGCCACCTCCCCGCTGTTTATACTGTATATCCCGTATATACCGTCCATACTGTACATATTACCTATATACAGTACCACAGTGATTCCGCCCTGTCAACCCCTTCTTCGCAAATTTTATTCACAGAACATTTGTTGCTTTTTGCCGCCCCCTGGGTTACACTATCCTAAGAGGGCGGCACTTTATGCAGGGCGGCGGCGCTGGAAGAAGAAGGAATACGTTGCAGCTTTAGGCGGACATATGGCGGCACTTTGTGCAGGGCGGCGGCGCTGGAAGAAGAAGGAATACGTTGTTCCTAAGATTGAACATTCGGCGGCACTTTGTGCAGGGCGGCGGCGCTGGAAGAAGAAGGAATACGTTGCAGCTTTAGGCGGACATATGGCGGCACTTTGTGCAGGGCGGCGGCGCTGGAAGAAGAAGGAATACGTTGTTCCTAAGATTGAACATTCGGCGGCACTTTGTGCAGGGCGGCGGCGCTGGAAGAAAAACTACGTTGTTGTTTAATTGGGTGGCGATGCCCCTTTGTGCAAAGGGCAGGCGCCATAAAAAGAAGGAATACAAGGAGACCCAACATGGCCCAGTATGAAAAACGCAGGGAGCCCGCCCCGGCCCCCAAAAGGCGTCGGAAAAAATCCCACAAGGGGCTGGCGGCCACCCTGGCCGCCATTGTGGTCCTGGCCGCTTTGGGGGGGCTGTACCTGCAAAGCGAGGTAAAGGGCCTGTTTAAGTCCGACCAGCCGGTGGAGGTCAGCATTCCCCAGGGGGCGTCGGTGGCGCAGATTGCCCAGCGGCTCAAGGACGCGGGGGCCATCGGCAGCACCTATCTCTTTCGGTATTATGCCCGCCCCCAGGGCGGCAGCTTTCAGTACGGGGACTTTTCCGTCGTCCCCAGCGGGGGCTACGCCGGCATCATTGCGGCGCTGCAGGAGATGCAGGAGTACCAGGAGACCGTCTCTGTCACCTTCCCCGAGGGGTACAACGCCTACCAGATGGGGGACGTGCTGGAAAAGGCCGGCCTGTGCACCCGCCAGGAGTTTATTGACGCCCTGAACACCCACACCTACGACGTGGGCTTTTGGTCCGAGATTTCCGACGATCCCCTGAAGATGGTAAAGCCCGAGGGCTTTCTCTTCCCTGACACCTACCAGTTCTTTTCCGACGCCACGGTGGACGACATTGTCTCCACCCTGCTGCGCACCTTTGAGCAGAAGGTCCTTACCCCGGACCGCAAGGACCGCATCGCCCAAAGCGGCTACACCCTGGAGGACCTGGTGATCTTCGCCTCCATCATCCAGAAGGAGGCCGCCAACGTGGAGGAGATGTACAATGTCTCCTCGGTCTTTACCAACCGGATGAAGCCGGGTTCCCCCTATCCCCAGCTGGAATCCTGCACCACCAACTTTTACATCCGGGACTATATCCAGCCCGCCTTTGACGGCAACGCCCCCGCCAACCTGCTGGAGGCCTACGACACCTACGGCATGACGGGCTTCCCCGTGGGGGCCATTGCCAACCCCGGGCTGGACGCCATTGACGCCGCCCTGAGCCCCAACGACACCCCCTACTACTTCTTTGTCACCGACGTGGAGTTTACCCACTACTACGGGCGCACCTTTGAGGAACATGAGGCCAACATCCAAAAGGCCCTGGCGGTCAACAAGACCTACGGCATGGATTCCCTGTACTGATGATGGAGCGGCTGCCAAAGGATTTTTATCTGGGGGACACCGTGGCGGTGGCCCGGGCGCTGCTGGGCCAGCTGCTGGTGCGGGAAAGCCCCCAGGGGCCCACCGTCTGCCGCATTACCGAAACGGAGGCCTACTGCGGCCCCGGGGACCGGGCCTGCCACGCTTACAGCCGGCGGTCGCCCCAGGGGCGCACCAGTATTATGTATGCCGACGGGGGCCACGCCTACGTTTACCTCATCTACGGCATGTACGACTGCTTTAACGTGGTCACCCGCCCGGCGGGGGACCCCCAGGCGGTGCTGGTGCGCAGCGCCCAGGCGGTGGAGGGCCTCCCCCTGATGCGCCTGCGCCGGACCCGCCCCGGCGGCCA
>CALGIL010000326.1 GCA_937914895.1 uncultured Angelakisella sp. | reverse complement strand
GAAGTGGCTCGCACCTAAATGCCCCCGGAGGGTCACCCCGCCGGAGGCATTAAAGCTTTTCTGTTAAAATCACAAGGCCCGCCGCTCCAGCAGCAGCAGATAGAGGGACGCCAGAAACTCCCGGGGCGCCAGCAGGGCGATCATCTCGGCGGGAATGGCCGTGTCGCCCCCGGAAAAGTGCTGGCGCAGGTTGTCCAGCACCGTCTGCAGCAGCAGCTCCCGGCCCTTGGCCCGCATCCCCTGGGTCCACTCCGGCAGGGCCAGACCCCGCAGGTCGTCCAGGGACAAGGTCCTTCCCGCCCAGCGCTCCTTCTGCTCCTCCAGGGCGGCCATCACCCCATCCTCAAAGCTGTCCAGGGTATAGATCTCGGTGGGGTCCAGGTCCATAAGCTCGGCGGCCGTCTCGGCGGAGGCCGCCAGCAGCTCGCCGGGGGTGGCCACCCGCCTGCGGCGGGCCACGGACCCGGTAAGCCGGTCGGCCATGAGTTTGTCTATTTTCAGGCGGGACTTGCCGCTGAGGCCCTCCAGGGCCATCCCCACCGACCGGGTCATCTCCTCCAGGTACTCCTCCTCCATCAGGGCCATGGCGCCGGGGCGGAAGGCGTAGGCCCGGCCCTCCAGCCTGCGGTACTGCTTAAGGCCGTCCAGATACCCCAGGCGGATATTGCGGCGGATCTGGGCGTTTTCAAAGACCAGGATGCTGCCCAGGTCCCAATAGCTGCGCAGGGTGGCCACGGGGATGTCGGTATGCACCCGCCGGTTGAAGCCGATGCCGTCCACGTCCACCGCCAGCACCTCGTCCACCGGGGTTTTGGCGCGCAGGGCCAAATCCACCGGGATGTTGTCGTAATAGCCCCCGTCCACAAACAGGCTTTCGCCGATGGCCTTGGGCCGCATGGCGGGAAAAAAGGAGGCCGAGGCCATGAGGTAGTCCTCCACCGTCCCCGGGGGCATGTCCTCCAAAAACAGCTGGGCGGGCTTCAGGGTGGTCATGTCCACGGTGACGACGCCGAAATCCACCCCCGAGGCCCGCAGCCTGTCCTCGTCCAGCAGTCTGCGCAGCTGCCCCTCCAGGGGGCTTGTGTCCGCCCCCCGGTTTTGCACCGCCTGACGGATGTAGGCGCGGTACACCGCCATGCGGTCGTCGGGGCTGTCCTCCACGTCGGGAATGCCCTGGAGCACCTGGGTATTGTTGAGGTTCCACCACAGGTCATAGGCCTTTTCCAGGTCGCCCTGGGCCATCAGGGCGCCGTTGAGGGCGCCCACCGAGGTGCCGGTGATGACCTGAAAGCCCATCCCCAGCTCCTCCAGGGCCTGCCAGACGCCGATTTGGTAGGCCCCCTTGGAACCCCCGCCCCCCAGCACAATGGCCCGGGAGGCGGGCTGGGGCCTGTATTTTTTGGGGAGCGGGAAGCCCATGGCGGTTCCTCCTTTGGGGTCTTTTGTCCTTACAGGGCGCTGTACGCCGCCGCAATCCGGGCGGCCATCCGGGCGTTGTGGTAGGCAAGCTCCAGGTTGGCGTCCAGGGACCCGCAGATCGGAAGAGCACACGTCTGAACTC
>CALGIL010000325.1 GCA_937914895.1 uncultured Angelakisella sp. | reverse complement strand
GGGCGTTGCCCCACCCGGAGGGCAAAGAGGGTTTGGGGCAACGCCCCATAGAGTAAAAAGATAACTTTGGTTAAAATCAGGACCCTGCCCGCAGGGCAAAAAAAGCCCCCGGAGGGTCACCCCGCCGGAGGCGTAAGAGGGCCCGGGACCCCGCCCCGTAGTGTAAAGAAGCAAACCTTTGATAAATCCAAAAGCCCCGCCCGGCAGGGCACAAACACCCCCGTAGGTCACTTGTGGTACTTTCCCCCCGCGGCAATGGAGCAGGCGCGGTAGAGCTGCTCGCAGAGCATCACCCGGAATAGCTGGTGGGGGAAGGTCATGGGGGACAGGGACAGGCGCAGCACCGCCCGGTCCTTGACCTCCGGCGACAGGCCGTGGCTGCCGCCGATGACAAAGGCAAGGCTGCCGGTGCGCTGCTGCTGCTCCTGCAAAAACAGGGACAGCTCCTGGGAGGTCATCCCTTTGCCCTCGATGCACAGGGCCGCAAAGGGGGTTCCCCCCACCCGACGCAGGACGGCCTTTCCCTCCTCCTCCAGCCCCTTTTGGATCTGGGCGGCGGAGGGATTGTCGGGCAGGCGGTATTCGTCTATCTCCGCCACCGACGGGCGGCAAAAGCCCTCCAGGCGCTTCAGGTACTCCCCGACGCCCTCCCGCTGCCAGGCCTCCTTCAGCCTGCCCACGGCCACAATGGTTAGATTCAGCATGGAAAAAACCCCCTGACAGTTGCTGGAACATAGAAACTAAAAAACAGTAGGGACGGGAAAGCCATAAGGTATGCGGAAAACCGCCGGAAAGCAGAAACTAAACCAAAACAGGGACAGGGGAAGGGCGCAAGGTGTGCGCGTTCCCCCGTCCCTGCTGTTTTCTGACAACGAATCATCCGTTACGGTGCGGACGAGCTATTGCTTGCTCCAGCCTCGGCGGAGCGGGCGGCGGCCAGCACGACCTCCTGGGCCTTGCGGTACTGGGCGTCCAGGTCAAACACCCCCAGCACACTGGCCTTGCCTTCGTCGTCCACCCCCAGCTTGACCTCGTAGTCCACCGGGACGCCGGTGATGTCGTAGGCGGCGCCCCCAGGGCCGGAGAACACGGCGGTGGTAAGGATGACGGCGGAGCCGTCCCGAAGCTTTCGGACCTCCTGAAGGGTCCCCTTGCCAAAGGTGGCCTCTCCCACGGTGCGGCCCTTTCCCCCGTCCCGGACGCCCATGGCAAACATTTCGGGGGCGCCCTTGGTGGTCTTGTCCATGAGCACCGCCATGGGCAGGCTGACCCCGGATTCGTCGGATTCGTACAGCGCCACCGGGGTGCCCGTGGCCGTGGCGGAATAGACGGTGGTCATTTTGGGCAGCAGGATGTCCAGCATCTCGCTGACCACCTTCATATTGTCGCTTTCCACGCCGCGGACGTCAAAAATCAGGCCCACGGCCCCGTCGGCGGCAGCCTGGCGGATGGCCCTTTCCAGCTGGCTGGGGGTGTAGGAGGCAATGCCCGCAATGCGCAGGTAGGCCACGCCGTCCAGCAGCCGGGCGGCCCGGACGGTGGGCACCTCGATGACCCGCCGGGTCACCTCCACCGCCGCCAGGTCGTCGGCGCCACGCCGGGGCACAATGGTGATTTTGGTGCCCGCCTCGCCCCTTAGGCTGGCCTGCATTTCGGCGTAGGTGGTGTCGGCAGAGTTGGTGGCCACCCCGTCGATGCTGATGATGAGGTCGCCGGACCGCAGCCCGGCGTTTTCCGCCGGGGATTCGGGATAGACCTCCACAATGCGGATATAGCCGTCGGGGTCCTGCTCGGTGGTGACGCCGATGCCGATGTAGCGGGTGTCCGCCTTGGAGTAAGCCTCGTACTCCTTGGGGGTCAAAAACTGGGCATAGGGGTCGCCCAGCCCCGCCACATAGCCGGCCATGGTGCTGCTGTCCAGCAGGGTCTCGTTAATGGTGCCATAGTAGCTTTCCCGGGCGTACTGGTCCAGCTCCGAAAGGCTGTTGTACAGGGTCTCCCGCTCGCTGAGGTTGCGGATCTTCTGGTTGAAGTCCATGCGGGAATACAGCATGGTCAGCACGAACACCACCGCCGCCACAATGGCCATATAGGCGATGGCCGCGCCCAAAGAAATCTTTTTACTCATGATTTTCTCCTATGGCGGGGCGGACGTCATCCCGCCAGATAGTTGAGGGGATTTTTGGGCTCGCCGTTAATGCGCACCTCAAAGTGGAGGTGGGGCCCGGTGCTCCAGCCGGTGCTGCCCACGTTGGCAATGTTTTGGCCCTTGGCCACATAATCCCCCACCGACACGTTGATGGCGGACAGGTGGCCGTACAGGGTGGAGTAGCCGCCGCCGTGGTCGATGATGATATACTTGCCGTAGCCCTTGCCGGCCACAAAGGTGGTTTTGGTAAAGGACACCATCCCGGAGTTTGAAGCCACCACGCTTTTGCCGTTGACGCCGGCGCCGGTAAAGTCCACCCCGGTGTGGAAGTCGGAGTTGTTAAAGCGCCAGCCGAAGTAGGAGCTGATGCCCCGGTAGCCGGGGACGGGGTACATAAAGCCGCCGCCCACGTAGTCCCCCATGGAGTCCATGCTGGCGTAGATGGCGTCAATTTCCGCCTGAACTTCCTTCATCTCTTTTTCCAGCTGGGTCTTGTTGGCCAGGTATTCCTTTTCCATGGCGGCAATGTCCTGGATGGCGGCGTTGGTGGCGTTCAGGGTGCCGTTGAGCTGCCCCCGCTTTACGTCGGCCTGCTGCTTGGTGTCGGCCAGGTCCGCCTTGTCGGCCTCCACCGCGGCCTTGGCCTCCTCCACCGCCGCCAGGGACGCCTTCAGGTTGTCCAGCAGGGTCTGGTCGTGGTCGGCCACCGCCTTTACCACCTCGCTGCGGGTCAAAAACTGCCCAAAGCTGTCGGTGCCCAAAACAAGGCCCAGGGTAGAGGTATCTTTGGCCATATACATGGCCCGCATACGGACCTTGTACAAATCGTAGTTGTAGGCAATATCGTCCTCCAGGCTGTCAATCTGGTCCTCTTTTTCGGCAATCTCCCGTTCCAGCAGGGCAATTTTTTCCTCCAGCAGGGCAATCTGCTGGCGGACAATGCCAATCTCCTCGGTGGTCTTGGTTTTGATGGCCTCCTGCCGGGCCTTTTCGGTCTTGGCCTGATTGATCTTATTCTGCAGGTCCTGGGTCTTCTTTTCCAGCTGGCTGTATTTGCTGTTCAGGTCCGCAATGCTGGTATCGTCATCGTCGTCCGCCCGGGCGGACACGACCCCCGCGGGCACGATAAGGCAGACCATGGCAGCGCACAGTATCAGGCTTACAAGGCCCTTTACACGGGTTTTTTTCTTCATGTTGCACATCCTCCCTGTCCCTGTGGTCCCTGCCCCGGGATCACACCTTTAGATAACGTCCCACAAAGAAGAGGCTCCCCAGGATGCCAAAGCCCATTCCGGCGGCGGCAAAGCCCCCCAGCATGGTCCAGGCGATCTCCTGAAAAGGCACCAGGTTTTGGTAGAACATCTGAAACCAGCTGGAGGCGGACTGCCCCAGCCAGTGGCCCACATACCCGTAGGCCACCCACAAAAGCCCGAAGCTGAGCAGGGCGGACACAAGGCCGATGACCATTCCCTCCACCAAAAAGGGCATCCGGATGAAGGCGTCGGTGGCGCCCACATACTTCATGATGTTAATCTCCCGCCGGCGGTTGAAGATGGTCACCTTGACGGTGTTGGAGACGATGATGACGGACACCGCCGCCAAAATAGCCACCAAAACCAGCCCCGCGGTGTTGACCCCCTTGCTTAAGTCCAGCAGCACCGACACCACGTCGGCGGTGACGTTGACCTTAAAAATATGGGGGATGCCCTCCAGGTCGGCCTTGGTCTTCTCCAGCAGCTCCAGGTCCTTGATGCGGATGCGAAAACTGGCGGGAATGGGGTTGTCCCCGCTGAGCCCCTCCAGAATATCGGCGTCCTCCCCCAGGTCCTCCATGGTCTCGGCAAGGGCGTCCTCCTTGGAGACATAGACCCAGGTATCCACATTGGCAAGCCCCCCGATGGCCTCCTCCACCCCGGAAATCTGGCTGTCGTCGGCGTCGTCGTCCACAAAGGCCACCACTTCGTTCTGGCTGGCCACCCGGCCCATCAAGGAATCGATGTTAAGGCCGAACAAAACCGCCGCCCCAATGAGCAGCATACAGGCCATAAGCACACCCACCGAGGCGATGCTCATCTGCCGGTTGGCCTTGATGTTGCGAAAGCCCTCGGTCATCAGATACTGAAAGCTGCTGCCACTCATAGGCGGACACCCCCCCGGTCGGCAATCACCCTGCCCTGGTCGATGGTAATCACCCGCTTGTGGAACTGGGCCACCAAGGAATGCTCGTGGGTGACCATGACCACGGTGGTGCCGCAGCGGTTGATTTCGTTGAGGAGGTCCACCACCTCAAAGGACAGCTCCGGGTCGATGTTGCCGGTGGGCTCGTCCGCCACAATCAAAGCCGGGTTGTTTACTAAGGCCCTGGCCAGGGCCACCCGCTGCTGCTCGCCGCCGGAGATTTCCATGGGATATTTTTTGGCCTTGCCCGCCAGCCCCAGCAGGTCCAGAATATAGGGCACCCGCCGGCGTATGTACTTGCTGGACACCCCCGTCACCTGCAGGGCAAAGGCCACGTTGTCGTACACCGTCTTGGTGGGGATGAGGCGGAAGTCCTGAAACACCACCCCCACCGTCCTGCGAAAGGCCGGGATGTCCCTGCGCCGCATATCCCCCAGCTTGTATCCGTTGACCTCCAGGGTCCCCTTGGTGGGGGTCAGCTCCCGGAGGAGCAGCTTGATAAAGGTGCTCTTCCCGGAGCCGGAGGGCCCGACGACAAAGACAAACTCCCCCCTGTCCACCTGCAGGGTCACGTCCTCCAGGGCGTCCACCTGCCCGTCGTAGGACTTAAACACTCCGTCAAATCTGATCACTGGCTCACCCCGCCTTTTTCTTTTGCGTGACGCGGCCGGCCGCATCCCCCGCCCCCAGTGGGGGGCGCCCTTTAATACTTGACGGGGCTGGCCGTCAGGTATTTTTTAACCATCAGCGCCACCTTAAAGATGATGGCGTGGTCAAACTCCCGCAGGTCCAGGCCGGTCAGCTTTTTGATTTTTTCCAACCGGTACACCAGGGTGTTCCGGTGGACAAACAGCTTGCGGCTGGTCTCGGATACATTCAGGTTGTTTTCGAAAAACTTCTGGATGGTAAACAGGGTCTCCTGGTCCAGGCTTTCGATGGACCCCTTTTTGAACACCTCTTTCAGGAAGGCCTCGCACAGCGTGGTGGGCAGCTGGTAAATGATGCGGGCGATGCCCAGGTTGTCGTAGTTGACGATGGCCTTTTCGGTGTCGAAGACCTTGCCCACCTCCAGGGCCATCTGCGCCTCGCGGAAGGAGCGCGCCAGGTCCTTGATGCCGGTGACCACCGTGCCGATGCCCACCACCACCTTGGTGTAAAACTCGCTGCCCAGGGTGTCCACAATAGAGCGGGCCAGCTTTTCCAGGTCCTTGGTGTCAATGCCGGCCTTAATCTCCTTGACCAGCACAATATCGCTTTCGCTGATGTTAAAGACAAAGTCCTTCTGCTTGTCCGGAAACAGGTTTTGGATGACCTCGAAGGCGGAGATGTCGTTGGCCGACACAATGCGGATAAGCAGCACCACCCGGCTTACCTCGGAGGAAAAGTGCAGCTCCCGCGCCTTGACAAAAATATCGCCGGGCAGGATGTTGTCCAGAATGACGTTTTTGATAAAGTTGCTGCGGTCATACTTTTCATCGTAATACTGCTTGATGTTGGACAGGGAGATGGTCAGAATCCCGCACAGCTTGGCCGCCAGGTCGTCGGTGCCCGACACAAAGACAGCGTACTCCGCTTTCATTTTTGCGCCAAACGGCTTGTAGGTAACACCGTCCCGGATAAAGAGGTCGTTGTTTTCCCCCAGGTCGATGGCCAAAAAGTCGTTGGGCTCGCCGATCTTGGTCAGGTCGCTGCAAGCAATGGTCGTGGCGTTTTCGTCCACGACGCCAATGGTCCGGTCCACGGTATCCCGCATTTGGTATACCAGCCCCTGAAACAATCTGTTGGACATAATCCTACCCCTCTTCACCTTAATAAGTCAGTTTGACTAAACAGCGCCATCCGCCTATTACAATTATTGTACTTTTTTTTTTGTGCAATTGCAACAGTTTTATAAAGGCAAAATCTCCTTCTGTATTGAAACATTGGGCAAACCTGTCATTTCGGCCCACACTTTTTATCACATCTGTGCCAAAAAACAGGATTTTACCCCCAAAGGAGGCTGTCATTTTGCCTGAAAACAGGCGCTGTCCGGCCGAAGGGGCCCGGGGCAACGCCATTGTAGCACGGAAATATTGACTTTCTATGAATGGGCGGTGATGGACAGATGATATGGGTCATTTTTTGTCGAATCCCAGGGGGGATTCCAGCGCCGCCACCTCGTCCGGGGTCAGCTCCCGCCACTGTCCGGGCGCCAAAGCCGGGTCCAGGGGCACCCCGCCCATGGCCGTGCGGTGCAGGGCCGTCACCTCGTACCCACAGGCGGCAAACATCCGCTTAATCTGGTGGTACATCCCCTGGCGCAGAATTACCTCCGCCTCCCGTTCCCCTTTGGGGGCCAGCTCCGCCGGCAGGCACCGGTCGCCCCCGTCCAGCACCAGCCCCCCGGCAAAGGCGTCCGCCAGGCCGGCGTCCAGGGGCTTGTCCACCGTCACCTGGTAGGTCTTGGGGATGTGCCGCCGGGGGGACAAAATGCGGTGGGCAAGCTCCCCGTCGTCGGTAAGCAGCACAAAGCCCGTGGTGTCCTTGTCCAGCCGCCCCGCCGGGAACAGCCCCCGCCGCCCCAGCTCCGGCGGCACCAGGTCCACCACCGTGGGCCGGCTGTCGTCCCGGGTGGCCGACACCACCCCCGCCGGCTTGTGCAGCATGATGTAGACATGCTCCCGCAGGGGGACCTCCTGCCCCCCCACGGCAACGGTGTCCGCGTCGGCGTCCACCTTGGTGTCCGCCCGGCGGCAGGGCGCGCCGTTCAGGGTCACAAGGCCCCGGTCGGTCAGGTCCCGGACCTCCCTGCGGGACCACCGCCCCTGGGCCGCCAACAGTTTATCCAGCCGCTGCTTGCTCATTCTGCCGCCCTTCCTCTTTGTTCCTTTTTGAAAAAAGGAACCGAAAAACTTTTATGTTTCCCCAAGCCCCCACCCGGCGTCACAGGGCGCGCTTTATGGATGCGTACAGGTTTGCCGCAATAATGAAACCGGCAAGGGCAATAAGAACGCCGCTGAGTACCCTGACGGCTTTGGAGGAGGTACTTTTCATCTGATACGCCAGATAGACAATCCACGCCGCGCAGGCAGCCAGGGCGATCCAGTTGCTGCGGATTAACAGGGACAGGACAAACAGCAGATTGACAGCCGTCATCCCTTTTTCCCATTGCAGCACCGCTTTTATTTTGTCCACTATCATCCCGCCACCTTCTATTTGTTCCTTTTTGAAAAAAGGAACCGAAAAACTTTTAAGCTGCTTCTGTACCCGCACCCGGCTTCGGGCCCTGCCCGAAGTCCTATTCCAGAAGGGACCGGCAAAAGTGCGCTTTCGCCCGGCCCTTCTGGAATGGGACTTGGATTGTATCCAAGCCGGGTGCCGCGGGGAAAAAGGGGAAAGTTTCTTTGGGGGGGTGGGGGGCTTCTTTTCAAAGAAGGCCCCCAAGAAAAAACATCCCGAGAAAAAGG
>CALGIL010000324.1 GCA_937914895.1 uncultured Angelakisella sp. | reverse complement strand
GGGGCCTGCCCGGAGGGCAAAGAGGATTTGGGGTAACGCCCCAAAGAGTAAAAAAGATAACTTTGGCTAAAAACAAGCCCCCGCCCGCAGGGCGAAAGGGTTTGGCCCCTGGGCCAACATAGCGGTAGCGCAGGCCCTGCCCGCCAGGGCATCAACCCGCCCGGAAGCGATATAGATGAGAATTCCGAAAACATTCATGTTCTTTGGTTGATATTGTTCCGCAAACTTCGTATAATTGATAAATGACATGTAACCGCTGAAAATTCCAGACAGAAAGTGGGAAAGAACATTGAATGTAATGATGGCTTTTGGTTGGGTCTCGGTGGTGCTGATCATCGCAATGATTCTGCGCGCCAAAATCGGGTTCTTCCGCTCCATGCTGGTGCCCAGCAGCATCATCGGCGGCGTCCTGGGGTTTATCCTCATCAACTGGGTAGGGCTGCCCCAGGTGGACGCCCCCCTGTATGGGAATCTGGTGACCCAGCTGTTTATTCTGTCCTTTATCTCCATCGGCCTCACCTCCTCGGGCAGCGGCAGCAAGGAGGAGGCAGGCGCCCACAAAAAGAACATCTTTCGGGGCGCCATGGGCATGGGCTTTGTCTGGAACCTCTTATACGCCCTGACCCCCGTGGTGGGCTACCTGGCGGTGATGGCCACCGGCCAATTTGGGGGCATGGACCCCATTTACGGCCTGCTGATTCCATTTGCCTTTGCCCAGGGCCCCGGCCAGGCGGCCTCCTACGGCGGCATCTTTGAAAGCTACGGCTGGGAAAACGCCGCCATGGTGGGGGTCACCTTTGCGGTGGTGGGCTTTCTCTTCGCCTTTGCGGTGGGGGTCCCCCTGGCCAAGGCGGGGCTGCGCCGGGGGCTGGCCGTTTACGGCGGCAGCATCACCGAATCCATGGCCAGAGGTGTGCTGCCCAAGGAGGAGCAGACCGAGCACACCTGCACCACCACCACCCACGGCGGCAACATCGACACCCTTGCCTTCCACATGGCCCTGGTGGGGCTCACCTATGTCATCACCTATCTAATCACCCTGGGGGCCGCCGCCCTGCTGGGGCCCGGCATCGGCGCCACCCTTTGGGGGATGATGTTCATGACCGGCATGTGCGTCAGCTACCTGGTCAAATTTGTCATGAAAAAGCTGGGGGTGGAGCACCTCCACGACAACGGCACCCAAAAGCGCATCACCGGCTGGGCCACCGACTTTTTGGTGGTGTGCTCCTTTATGGCCGTCCAGATGAGCGTGGTGAGCCAGTGGGCCGTGCCCATCCTGGTCACCTGCGCGGTGACGGGGGTCCTTACCTACTTCATCTGCCTCTACTTTGGCAAGCGCTTTGGCGGCGGCAACGATTTTGAGCGCACCCTGGGCCTGTACGGCACCGCCACCGGCACCGTGCCCACCGGCATCGCCCTGGTGCGGATTGTGGACCCGGAGCTTTCCACCACCACGGCGGTGGAGCTGGGCGCCATGAACCTGCCCATGATGGCCTGCACCGTCACGCTGCTGACCATTCTGCCCATGGCCGCGGGGGCTTTGTCCATCCCGGCGGGGCTGGGGCTGCTGCTGGCACCCATCCCGGTCTACCTGATCATCCTGAAGGTCTTTAAGGTCTGGGGCAAAAAGACCTATGACTTTAAGGTGCAGAAAGAGCCCGAAGGCGTGAAGGGAGAGGTATCGTGAGTTCCACACTGTATTATAACGGCACCGTTATCACCGTGGACCCGGGGGTGCCGGACGGCACCGCCCTGCTGGTGCGGGACGGCAAAATCCAGGCGGTGGGGGAATATCAGGCGCTGCTGGCCCTGCGGGACCGGGGCACAAAGCTGGTCAACCTGGAGGGCAAAACCATCCTGCCGGGCTTTGTGGACGCCCACAGCCATATCACCATGGCAAAGCTCTTTCCCCACTTCTCCCCGCCCCCGGTGGGGGAGATCGATTCCATCCCAAAGCTGGTGGAGGCGGCCAGACAGGAGCTGGACGCCCATCCGCCCAAAAAGGGCAAGTGGTTTGTGGGCATGGGGTACGACAACGCCTATTTCCCGGACAGCCGGCACCCTACCCGCCACGATCTGGACGCCATCAGCGCCACGGTGCCCATCGCCCTCATTCATGTCAGCGCCCACGTGGGGGTTCTGAACACCCTTGCCCTGAAGGAGGCGGGCATCACCGCCGACTCCGCGGTGGAGGGGGGCGTCATCCACAAGGACCCGGCCACCGGCGAGCCCACCGGCCTTTTGGAGGAGCGGGCCCTGACCGGTCTGTTGGGCGGCAAGGCCGCCATGCCCTCCTTTTCGGCCATCCTGCGCAGTGTGCGGGAGGCCCAGGACCTGTACGCCCAAAACGGCATTACCACCGCCCAGGACGGCGCCGCCAACCCTTCGACCAAAACCCTTTACCGCGCCCTGGGCCTTTTGGGCGGGATGAAAATCGACGTCTACGCCTATATGCTTATCGACGGCGGCCGCAAGGGGCTTTTAACTTTTCACTCATCTTTTCTGTTAGAATAACTGAGTCTTTTT
>CALGIL010000323.1 GCA_937914895.1 uncultured Angelakisella sp. | reverse complement strand
GGGGAAACCCCGGCAATCTTTGGTTACTCTCATTACTGGAAAGTAACAGGCAAAAACCAGCCCATACCACGGCCGAGGCGGACAACAGGAAAACTATATCCATGGCCCCCGCCAAAGGCGAAAAGTAAGTGAGGCCATTATACCATGTCCCGCCCCGCGGCGGCAAGAAACAAAGCGCAAACCCGACCCCTTGGTTAAAGAAAAGGCAATTCCTTGGGCAAAGCGGATTGTTTTTGCAGGACAAGTCCGGTATAATAACACCAGGATAACTTATGCCTGCGGGCTGTGCGGACCCCGGTTTCGCTGGGGCTGCGGGAATGATATGTGATAGAATTTGGGAAGTTAGGGGAGTTATACATGGATCAGCAGGAGCGGAAAATCGCGGTGCTCATCGATGCGGACAATGTGTCCCGGAAATACATCAAGTACATCCTGGACGAGGTGTCCAACCACGGGGTGCCCACCACCAAACGGATTTACGGGGACTGGACCCAGCCGCAGCTTGCCTCCTGGAAGGAGCCGCTGCTGGAATATTCCATTACCCCCATCCAGCAGTACGGCTATACCACGGGCAAAAACGCCACCGATTCCGCCCTCATCATCGACGCCATGGACATTCTGTACTCGGGCAGCGTGGACGGCTTTTGCATTGTGTCCAGCGACAGCGATTTTACCCGTCTTGCCGCCCGGCTGCGGGAGGCGGGAAAGTTTGTGCTGGGCATGGGGGAACAGAAGACTCCCCGCCCCTTTATTGTCGCCTGCGAGATGTTCAAGTACCTGGAGGCGCTGATCAAAGCCCCCGACGCCCCCCAGGCGGCGGGCGCCGCCCCCGCTCCGGTCAAGGGGGACATCCAGGAGCTTATCAAGGCCATTCAGGCCATTGTGGAGGAGACCTCCGACGAGGACGGCTGGGCCAACATGGGGGACGTGGGCAACATGCTCAACAAGCGCTTTCCCGATTTTGACACCCGCAACTACGGCTTTTCCAAGCTGACCCCCCTGGTGGCGTCGCTGAAGGTCTTTGAGATCATCACGCGCCGCACCAAAAACCCCCACGTCACCCACAAGCTGCTGCGCAACCGGTAAAAGCGGGGCTGGCCGTTCCTGATGCCCTGCCGGGCAGTGTCTGCGCTGCCGCTATGTTAGCCCAAGGGGCCAAGGCCCTTTTTGCCCTGCGGGGCAGGTCCTGATTTTATCGAAGGTTTATGCTTTTTTACTATATGGGACGCAGTCCTGAGCCCTCTTACGCCTCCGGCGGGGACACCCTCCGGGGGCATTTAGGTGCGAGCCACTTCTGCGGAAGTGGC
>CALGIL010000322.1 GCA_937914895.1 uncultured Angelakisella sp. | reverse complement strand
GACCTGGGGCTCCACGTCAATTTTGCAGGAAAAGCGGCGGCCAAAGCGGAACTCCAGAATGGTCAGGTAGTTGCGCAGGTGCTCCAGATCCTCCCCCAAGGTCACCTGGGGCTGGGCGCTGTCCATGCTGTACCGCAGCAGGCCGGACAGGCTGTACACCATCCGCTGGGCCACCTGGGGATCGATCAGACACATATAGCGGATGTTTTCCAGGGTATTGTACAAAAAATGGGGGTTAAACTGGGACGCCAGCTGCTTATTCTGGGCGGCGGCCACCATTTCCGCCATCTGCCTGTTATTTTCCATCTGCTGCCGAAGGCTGGCCATCATCCCGTTGTAGGCGTCGGCAATCAGGCGGAATTCGTTGTTGTTTTCGATCTGGATGGAGGAGTCCAGATTGCCGTTTCCCGCCCCCTCCATCACGTCCAGGATGCGGTAAAAATCCCGGGTCTTTTTTTCGGTGACCTTTTTGGTGCTGACCAGCACCCACAGGGTCATCAGCCCCAGGGCGGCAACCATAAGGGCCCCGCTGGCGGACAGGGAGAAAACGATGTTTTGTATGTCCGAAATGACATACACCTGAAAAAGGCCGTCGCACACCGGCCGCCGGGAGACCATGTACAGGTGCTTGTCATAGGAGAAAAACCGCCCCGCCTGTTCCAGCTGGGGGGCCACCTGATTGCTGGCGCTGATAAAATTGAGGTTGTTGCTGGCGTATACCCAGCCAAAGCGGTCCGCAATGATGGTCTGGGTATCGGCGTGGTCCAGCACGGACTGAAGGCTGTCGCGGCCCAGCAGCACCACCGCGCACCCCTGCGCACCCCGGGGGTCGGCGGCGGCCAGCCCCAGAGCGATTCCCCCGTCGGTGTTTTTCCAGGGCTCCAGCAGCCGTACCACCGTCTGCCCCGGATGCTTTTCCATCATGCCCGGCAGGCCCCAGGAAATATCCGGCCAGGGGGTCAAAAATCCGGGGACCTCCCCCCGGTTGGAGAGGAGCAGGTCCCAGTCCCGGTCCAGGATATAGAGGTCCGCTTCGCAGCCCAGGCGGCCCGCCGTCCCATAAAAATCCTCAAACACCCGGGCCCGTCCCCGGGCGTCCAGGCTGCCGCCAAAAAGGGGATACCGCTCCACCAGCTGTTCCAGGTTTTGCCGGTACCCGGTGACCACCCGTTCCAGCTGGCCCGAGACGGCCTCCAGCTGGGCGGCGCTGCCGCTGCTTTTGCCATAGAGCAGCACCGCCATCAAAATCAGCACACAAACCGCCGTCAAAATAACCAGATCGGAAGAGCACACGTCTGAACTCCAGT
>CALGIL010000321.1 GCA_937914895.1 uncultured Angelakisella sp. | reverse complement strand
GTTTGCCCTTATGAGGGCTGACCTTTGTGCAGTGGGAAACCGCTCGGAAAAGAAGAAATACCTTCATAAGGGTTTGCCCTTATGAGGGCTGACCTTTGTGCAGTGGGAAACCGCTCGGAAAAGAAGGAATACCTTTATGAGGGCTGACGTCTGTACAAGGTAAAACCGTCCACTCGGCCCCATTGCTTCGACAGCTTTTGTATCTGTTCAGTATACCATAAAATCCGCCGCAAGGCCATAGGAAAGATATAGGGTTTGGGTGCGGCGGCGCCCGCCCCGGGAGAGAGGAGGCCGCCCCATGCGGCAGCTGGTAATGGGCGAAAACGACAGCGGACAGCGCCTGGACAAATTTCTGACCAAGGCCCTGCCCCTGCTGCCCCAAAGCCTGTTATATAAATACCTGCGCACAAAGCGCATCAAGGTCAACGGAAAGCGGGGGGACATCGCCTATCGGCTGGCGCCGGGGGATGTGGTGGAGCTGTACATCGGCGACGAATTCTTCGCCCCGGAGGATGACCCCCTGGCCTTCCTCCGCGCCGGAACGGACCTGAACATCGTCTACGAGGACGACCACCTGCTGGCGGTGGACAAGCCGGCGGGGCTGGTGGTCCACCAGGACGAGTCCGGCACCCCGGACACCCTCATCGGCCGCGTACTGCGCTATCTCTACCAGTCAGGCCAGTTTGTGCCTGACAAGGAGCAAAGCTTTACGCCCGCTCTATGCCACCGCATCGACCGCAACACCAGCGGGCTGGTCCTGTGCGCCAAGGACGCCGCCACCCTGCGGGTGATGAACGAAAAAATCCGGGACCGGGAAATTACCAAGCGGTACCGCTGTCTGGTGCTGGGCACCCCCGCCCCCGCCCACGCCGTCAAAAAAGCCTTTTTAGTCCGGGATGAGGACACCCGCCAGGTGCGGGTGTACGACCGCCCGGTGCCGGGTGGCCGCACCGCCGTCACCGAGTACACCGTCCTGGAAAGCCGGGGGGATTTAAGCCTGCTGGAGGTGGTGCTCCACACCGGGCGCACCCATCAAATCCGGGCCCACATGGCCCACCTGGGCCACCCCCTGGCCGGGGACGCCAAGTATGGCACCGCAAAGGAAAACAAGGGCCTGCCCTTTCGGCACCAGGCCCTTTGCGCGTACAGCATCACTTTCGATTTTCCCACCGATGCGGGTCATCTGGAATACCTGAAGGGCCGCACCCTCCGGGTGGCCGCGCTGCCCTTTTCCCTGGATCAGCAATAACCCCCATGGCACCTGCAGAAGCCGCGGCACGGTTTG
>CALGIL010000320.1 GCA_937914895.1 uncultured Angelakisella sp. | reverse complement strand
TGTAGGCGCCGGCGCGGTCGGGGTACAGATACCGAAAGCTGTCCACAAACCCCGCCTCCAAAAGGGCGGTCATCTGCTCCCGCTCCTGGGGGGTAAAGCCGGCGTTGCTTGTGTTGCTTTTGGGGTTTTTGAGGTCGATCTCCCGGTGGGCCACATTCATGTCCCCACAGACCACCACCGGCTTTTTGCCGTCCAGGGCCAGCAGGTAGGCGCGAAAGTCCCGCTCCCACTCCATGCGGTAGTCCAGGCGGGCCAGCTCCCGCTGGGAGTTGGGGGTGTATACGTTGACAAAATAAAAATCCGGGTATTCCAGGGTGATGACCCGGCCCTCGTGGTCGTGGCGGTCCAGGCCGATGCCATAGGCCGCCGACAGGGGCTCCGCCTTTGAAAAAACCGCCGTGCCGGCATAACCCTTTTTGTCGGCGCTGTTCCAGTATTCCCGGTAGCCGGGCAGGTCCAGCTGGGCCTGTCCCTCCTGCATCTTCGTCTCCTGAATGGCAAAAATATCAGCGTCCGCCTGGGCGAAAAAATCCATAAAGCCCTTGCCCAGACAGGCGCGTAGGCCGTTGACGTTCCACGAAATCAGCTTCATGCGGCACCCCTCCTTTTTGCTTAGCTTACCACAGCCGCGGGCAGGCCGCAAGAGACGCGCCTGTGATTTATTTACCAAAAAGCCCTTGACAGACGGCTGCATCCGTGGTAAAGTAAGAACTGGATTTAGTAATCATTCCTGTTTTATGGGTCTTATATTCTAAGAGGGGGACAGGACCTTGAAGTATTCCCGGCAGAGAGAGGCCATTTATCGTGCCGTCCGGCAGTCCTGCAGCCACCCCACCGCCGACACGGTGTACGAGCAGGTGCGGGATGAAAATCCCCAGATCAGTCTGGGGACCGTCTACCGCAACCTGAACCAGCTGGTGGACGGCGGCATGCTGACCAAGATTGCCATGCCCTATGACGGCGACCGCTTTGACGGGCGGATGGACGAGCATTACCACATGATCTGCACCGGGTGCGGCAAGGTGGTGGATGTAAACCTCCTGAGCCTGTCCCAGCTGGACAGTGAGATTTTGCAGAAGACGGGATTCCGCGTATCCGCCCATCACATGGTGCTGGAGGGCACCTGCGAGGACTGCGCCGCCCGCAAACCATCCGCCTGACCGCCGCCGCCATTTGGCGGACACTATATATTTTTGAGAAGGAGATATGCTGCGATGAATTTGAAAGGAACCAAAACCGAAGCCAACCTGATGACCGCGTTTGCCGGGGAGTCCCAGGCCCACACCAAGTATCTGTACTACGCCTCCAAAGCCCGGAAGGATGGGTTTGAGCAGATTGGCAACCTGTTTACCGAAACTGCCCTCAATGAAAAGGAGCACGCCAAAATCTGGTTCAAACTGCTCCATGACGGCATCCAGGACACCACCGTCAACCTGAAGGACGCCGCCGCCGGCGAGCACTACGAGTGGACGGACATGTACGCGGGCTTTGCCAAGGAGGCCAAGGAGGAGGGCTTTGACAAGATCGCCTTCCTGTTTGAGTCGGTGGCCAAAATCGAAAAGCGCCACGAGGAGCGGTATCTGGACCTTTTGAAGAACGTGGAGGACAAGAAGGTCTTTGAGAAGGACGGCAAGCAGTACTGGCAGTGCGGCAACTGCGGCTACATCTATGAGGGCGAAAAGGCCCCCAACGTCTGCCCGGTGTGCGACCATCCCCAGAGCTTTTTCTTCATCGAAAGCAAAAACTACTGATTTTCTTTTCACACAACCCATACGCATACGTATGCAAAAACGAGAGGCCGCGCGGCCTCTCGTTTTTTGTTTTCCTCATAAATACCCCTGGCGAAGGGGGTGTCTTACGGGGCGGTTGATGCCCTGCCGGGCGGGGTTTGCTTTTAGCCAAAGTTATCTTTTCTGCTCTATGGGGCGTTGCCCCAAACTCTCTTTGCCCTTCGGGCAGGGTGCCATGGATATTGTTTTTCTGTTGTCCGCCCTGGCCGTGGCGTGGGGCGCCTTTTGCTGGTTCCTTTCCAGCAATGGAAAGGTACCAAAGATTGCCGGGGTTCCTCCACGGGGTGCTTTTTCCCATTGCCGCGCTTTGTAACCAAGCAACCCTTTCCCCACTTTTGTCCGGGCAAAAGTGGCAAAAC
>CALGIL010000319.1 GCA_937914895.1 uncultured Angelakisella sp. | reverse complement strand
ATTCCCATGAGCGTCATCACCCGCACCTACTTCGAGTGCGTCGAGGAGGTCAACCAGACCTGGGACGCCCTGCTGCGGCCCTTTACCGAGGCGGAGGAGGCACCCCCCGACGAAAACCAATAGCCCCGCCTTCTGTCCTCGGCCTTTTTTGTGCACACGGCATGGGGCGCCAAAGCAAAAGCATTTTGAAAACAACACCCGGGAGGCATCTGAAACATGCGTAATTTTAAGATAGCGGTCAAGCTGATTGTGCCCTTTGCCATTGTGCTTATCTTCTTTTTTGCCCAGATTTTGTTTTTGTTTACACAGCTTAAGTCCGTCGAATCCGAACTGAATTTCTTCCATGCCGGACTGTACGGGATGAAGGGCGCCATCAGCGATATGCGCAGCGAGTTTGAACGGGTGCAGAAGTACCTGTACATGGGCATTGCCGACTACGACACCGCCGTAAGCCGCGCTGCCGCCGCCAGCGCCCAGCGCAATTTTGACCAGTGCCTGGAATCCTTTGGCCGCGTCCGGGAAAGCAACGACTGGATTCAGCAGACCCGGGGGGACGAGGAGCTGCAGCAGCTGGTGACCGGTATTGCGGAGGGGATGGAGGGGATCAGGCCCGAGCTGGAAGAGGCCACCGGCCTGGTGGAAAAAAACCGCCGGGAGGAGGCCGTGCGGTATGTCCGAAACACCCTGGCATCCTCGGCATCCGGGCTGGACAGCGACATCCAGACCCTGGTGACGGCGGCCGACGCCCGCGCCGACGCCGTGCTGCAAAATTACGCCGCCATCCAGCAAAAGATGATGGTGGCCCTGTATGTCTCCCTGGGGGTCAGCAGCACCGTGGTCATCCTTGGCTGCGTTTTCCTCACCAGGTCCCTTAACCGCCCCATCAGGGAGCTGAAGGACGCCGCCGAGGAGATGGCCAAGGGCAACCTTCAGGTGCAGATTGGGTATACCTCCCGGGATGAGCTGGGGCAGCTGGCCCAGTCCATGCGCTCCACCATGACCACCCTGTCCGGGTATGTGGACAATATTGACGACACCCTGGGCAAGATGGCCGGGGGTGACTTTACCGTCCAGACGGACATGGAATACCTGGGAGATTTTGCCCGCATCCGCGGGTCCATCACCGAGATTGTGGATTCCCTCAATGAGACTATGGGCAGCATCAACCGGGCCTCCCAGGAGGTGGCCGGCGGCTCCCAGCAGGTGTCCGGCGGGGCCCAGGCCCTCAGCCAGGGCGCCACCGAGCAGGCCAGCAGCATCCAGGAGCTGGCCGCCGCCCTTGTCCAGGAGTCCGGGCAGATTAAGGGCAGCGCCGAAGGCGCCGCCCGGGCCAACAAGCTGGTGGAGCAAAACGGCACCGAGATTGCCGCCTGCAGCACCCAGATGGAAAAGATGGTCCACTCCATGCAGCGCATCAATTCCGCCGCCAGCCAGGTGGGTAAGATTGTCAAGACCATCGAGGACATCGCCTTCCAGACCAACATCCTGGCCCTGAACGCCGCCGTGGAGGCCGCCCGGGCGGGCGCCGCCGGCAAGGGCTTTGCCGTGGTGGCCGACGAGGTGCGAAGCCTTGCCACCAAGTCCTCCGACGCCGCCAAAAACAGCACCGCCCTCATCGGCGAGGTCATCACCGCCATCGGGGACGGCGGCAAAATCGTCGAAGGCACCCAGAAGTCCCTGCAAAAGGTGGTGGAAAGCAGCCGCGAGATTGGCGAGAGCATTGAAAAAATTGCCGATGCCTCCAATGCCCAGGCCGATTCCATCAACCAGATCACCGCGGCTGTGGACCAGATCTCCGCCGTGGTGCAGACCAACTCCGCCACCGCCGAGGAGGCCGCGGCCGCCAGCGAGGAGCTGAGCGGGCAGTCCCAGGTGCTCAAGGAGCTGGTGGGGCGCGTCACCCTGCGGGGTGCCTCCGGCGCGGGGTATCATCCCGCCCTATCCGATGGCAGCGACTGCGCCCCCGCGGACGAAGACCTGCTCCTGGCCGCGGGCGGCAGCAAATACGACCTATAAGCGCAAAGCTGTAAAGCGCCTCCGGCGGGGATTCCTGCCGGGGGCGTTTTGGTGCCCTGGCGGGCCGGGCGTCATGGATATGGTTTTTCTGTTGTTCGCCCCGGTCGCGGCGTGAGCTGCTTTTTGCTTGTTACTTTCCAGCAATGGAAAG
>CALGIL010000318.1 GCA_937914895.1 uncultured Angelakisella sp. | reverse complement strand
GCGGACAACAGGAATGTTATGTCAAAGAAGTGGCTTGCACCTTGGGTCCGGGTTTCCCCCGGCGGGTTTTGCCACTTTTGCCCGGGCAAAAGTGGAGACCGGGACCCACTCGGAATCTTTGATTCCGTAAGTGGGTGGGGTTATTATACCATACTCCTATACTTTTTAAAAGAATCTGCTATAATAATACCAGCCGCCGGTTAAAGGCCCAAAGCATCTTTAAACCGGCAGTCTTCCCGCTGTCAAGCGGACGATTCCCCCAAAAGGAGGCCCGCCATGTACCTGCCTTTTCCCGCCGCCCTTACCGCGGCGCTTCCCATCCCCGACGGGGTGTCCGACGCATTGGAGGACATCGACCCCCTCATCCCCTCCCTGGCCGGGCAGACCCAAAACCCGGTGATAAAAGCCCTCATCTGGGCGGTCAGCCTGCTGGGGATGGTGGCCGTCGGCATCGTCATCATCAAGGTCATCCTTTGGATTGTCAAAAAGCTGCTGCGGCGCACAAAGGTGGACAATACGGCCATCCCCTTCCTCAACTCCATGGTCAAGGCGCTGTGCTATGTCTTTTTGTTTGTCATTGTCATGGGCACCACGGGCCTTGTGGATACCGCCTCCTTGGCGGCCATCCTGGGCGTGCTGGGCCTTGCCGTTTCGCTGGCGGTGCAGGATTCCCTGGCCAACCTGGCGGGCGGCGCCCTGCTGCTCCTCAACAAGCCCTTTACCCGGGGGGATTTTGTGGATGTGGGGGATATTTCGGGCACCATTGTGGAGATCAGCCTGACCTACACCATCCTGCGCACCGTGGACAACAAGCGCATCTCCATCCCCAACGGCCAGGTGACCAACGCCAGAATCATCAACTATTCCTCCGAGCCCTACCGCCGGATGGAGGTGCTGCTGACCATTGAGCGGGACAGCGACATGGACCTGGCGGAGGAGGTGCTGCTGCGGGCGCTGCAAAGCCACCCCATGACCCTGAAAAGTCCGCCCTGCAGCGCCAAGGTGTGCGACCACAGCGACCTGGGCGCCGTGGTCTCCTGCCGGGCCTGGGCCACCAAGGAGGATTACTGGACCATCTATTACGACCTGCCCAAGCTGCTGAAGAAAGCCCTGGACGAAAACGGCATCTCCATGCCGGTACGCGGCCGGGCGGTGCCGCCCCCGCCCCCCCGGGAGGGGTAACGGCAAACCCGCTGCGGACACCAAAGAAAAAGACACCCGTTTGGGTGTCTTTTTCTTTGGTGGAGACGCTCGGGCTCGAACCGAGGACCTCCTGCGTGTGAAGCAGGCACTCTGACCAGCTGAGCTACGCCTCCAATTTTTGACGCCTTGTCATTATACAACACTTTTTTAGAAAAGACAAGTCTTTGGGGGCAAAGTTTTCTGCCGGGCCGCGGTCCGCCTCAGGCCTCCGGCTGGCGCTCCTCGGCGTAAAGGACCCCTTTGTTATTTTCCTTCATTCTTTGGTACAGCTCCATCACCTGCTCGTCCTTAAAGTAGGAGGTGTTTACCCGGGCGGAGCTGCTGACGGGAAAATCCAGGATGTCGGCGTCCAGATGCTCCGGCGCCGGAATATCCTCCCGGGGGGACATGGCCTGGTCCAGAGCACCGATGAGCTCCTGGACCTCGGACGAGACCAAAAATTCCCGAAAGGCCACGGCCTCGTCCCGATTGCTCCCCCGGGCCAGCACCGACACGGGGGCCACAGACCACCCCGCCAGGGCATACACCTGGGATTCCAGGGGAAAGCCCGCCCGGGACATCCGCAGCTGGTCGGAGTAGCAGCCCACCGTGATGGGGTAAAGCCCCAGGGCTACCTTTTGGGCGGCCATCAGGTCGGTCTGGGCAAACTCCGCGGCGTTGCCCCACAGCCCTTCCAGCAGCTCCATGCCCCGCTGGTCCCCAAAGGTCCGCAGGATGGAGGACGCCAGCAGCGTCCCGGTGTACGAGGTGTCCAGGTCCGGCAGCACCAGCTTGCCCCGGTACAGGGGGGAGGCCAAATCCTCCAGGCTCCGGGGCAGGGGGGCCTCCTCGCCCATCAGGTACCGAAAGGTCTGGGGATTGATGCCGATGGACAAAAACTCCACCGACACCGCCTTCCAGCAGCGGTCGGTATCCAGATAAAACCGGGCGGCGCCCTGGTCCTCGGCATACCGCAGCAGCAGGCCCCGGTCCGCCAGCCGCTTGTGGACGTCGGCGGTGGCGCCCCACAGCACATCCGCCTGGCTCCCGTCGGACAGCAGCAGCTCCTTGGCCTGGATGGCCGGCACGCAGGCGTAGGTCACCCGGCAGCCGGTCTGCTCGGTAAAGCGCTGCACCACCGCCCGCACCACATCCTCGTTGACGCAGGCCATCAGGGTCAGCTGCCCCTCGGGCAGCGGGTCCGGCTCGGAGGAGGGCGCCGCGGGCTCGGCGGCGCCGGAAACGGGCGTCCCGGCGGTGCCGCAGCCCGCGGACAGCAAAAGCAGGGCAAGGCACAAAAGCGCCGCCGCAATTTTTCTGCGCATCCTCCATCCTCCTCTTCCGGTGGGTCAAAAATCGGCGGGGGGCGTTTCCAGCAGGTCCCGGCAGCTGCGCGCCAGGTCGCCGTAAAAGGCCATTACCGTCCCCCGGGCGGAGGTCATATCCCAGACCTCCACGTACTCGTTGGGGTAAACCAGCAGCACCACGACGTCCTCCGGGGCGCCGGACAAAAACAGCTCCAGCCGGCAATAGGGGTCCTCCCGGGTCTCCAGGGCGTACCCGGTCTCCTCGGCGCCCTCCAGCCCGGTGGTGGACAGCAATATCTGCCCCAGCTGCTCCCGCTGGCCGGCGTCCAGCTCCAGGTTTGTCCCCCGGCCCCGAAGCACCACCCGCTGGGCCCCCTCCAGCAGCCCCGCCAGGTTTGTTTCGCTGTACACCTGCTCCCGCATCAGCCGCAGCAGGGCGGCCAGTTCGTCCCGGGCGTTCAGGCTGAAATAGGGCTCGTCCTCCATCCACAGCACCTCGCCCAAAGAGAAGGAGACGCTGCGGCCGCCGATATACTCAATGTTGCCCATCATGCGGTAGCTGCCCGGGTCCTGCTCCAGCTCTCCAAAATACCGGGGCACCCGCTTTATCAGGGCGTCCATCTGAAAAAGAATGTCGTTGTCGCTTAGCTCGGCCACGCCCCAGCGCTTATCCTGGATCTCGATAAGGGCCGGCACGTCCGCGGCGCGGCGCTCCATAACGGTGGCCCAGTCCCGGATCTCGGTGACCTCCCCGCGGTCAAAAATGGACATCCACAAAAGGACGCTGGCGGTAATCATCAAAACGCTGTACAGCACAATCAGGCCCACATGAAAGCCGGGCCGCCTCAGCTTTTTCATCACAGCCGCCTCCTTTCGGGGGGCGGGCCGGTCTCCTCACCAAAGATGAGGGTGGTCCGGGTGCCCCGGCCCTGGCTGCTTTCTACCCGGGCGTCGCCCCCGTGGGCCTGCATAATGGTCTTGCAGATGGCAAGGCCCAGGCCGCTGCCCCCCCGGGCCGCGCCCGCGGGCCGGTAAAAGGGCTCGAACACCCGCTCCAGCTGCTGGGGCGCAATGCCCTTGCCGTTGTCCTCGATGATAAGGCGCACCGGCCAGGTGGCGGAGCTGACGGAGATCTGGGTGCAGCCGCTGTGGAGGATGCAGTTATCCAGGACGTTAAAGATGGCCTCCTTCAGGCGCTGGCGGTCAAAATAGACCTGGATGTCCCCGCACCGGCTGTTAAGGACGATGTTGCTGCGCTCCAGGCGGGGCAGCAGCAGGGCGGAGCACTCCCTGCACAGGTCGTCCAGCTGGAACCAGCTGGGGTCCGGATCGTACTCCGCCTTGTTGTACCGGGAGATGCTGATGATGTTCTCCACCGTCTCCAGCAGGCTTTTGCCCGCCGCCTCAATATACCGGGCGCTGGTGACCACATCCTCCTTTTCGGTCATCCGCTGGATGATCTCGGAGTAACCGATGATGGAGGTCAGCGGCGTTTTCAGCTGGTGGGTGGCGCTGTTGAAGAAAAGGTTTTGTTTTTCCTTCTCCCCGTTAAGCTCCTGGAGGGCGCGGCGGTTGGTCTCCTGCATGGTGTCAAAGGCTTCCTGCATCTCCTCAAAGTCGTCGCCAAAGCCCAGCAGCGGCACCAGGTGGGCGTCCCGGCCCTGGCTGACGTCCTGCAGGGCGTCCCGAATGGCGGCCACCGGCTCGGCAATGCCCCGGGCCATGTAGCTGCTGACCACATAGGTGATGACCACCGCCGCCAGGCACACCCCCACCAGAATCAGGGCGATGGCGGACACCGCCTGCAGGTTATCCTGCTGGTAAAGATAGCGGATGGCCCCCACCGTTTCGGTGTTGTTATAGATGGGGCTGGAAAAGGAGATGGCGGGCTTGCCGTAAAACCGGATGAAGCTGTACGCCTTTACCCCCCCGACGGCGGACCAGACGTCCCCGGTGGGCTCCGCCGCCCGGGTAAGGCTGGAATCCCCCAGCACCCGCCCCTGGCCGTCCAGAATCTGCACCCGGGTTTTGACGGTGTTGGCCAGGTTTTTGCTCAGGTAGGGGGCCACCGTCACCAGCAGCTCCCGCTGGGACTGGCTGTCCGGCCCCCCCGCGGCCAGCTGTTCCATGACGTACACCTGGCTGTTGTAGCTCTCACTGGTCAGCAGCTCCACGTTGGACCGCCGCAGCTGTCCGTAAATGGAGGACACCGCCGCCGAGGTCAGCAGCAGCAAAATGGGCACCAACACAATGAGGTTGGTGCGCACAATCCGGTTTTTCAAAACCTTTCGGATCACGGCAGCTTACACCCCCTATCCGGCACCCCGGACCGACGGCCGCCTCGCGGATGGCCCCGGCCCATGGGGTCACGCCGGCTCGGGCCCCTTGTCCGACACCTCAAACTTATAGCCCACCCCGTAAATGGTCTTGATGTATTCGCCGCAGGGGCCCAGCTTGGCCCGCAGGCGCTGGATGTGAATGTCCACCGCCCGGGTGTTGCCCATATAGCTGTACCCCCATATGTTCTGCAGCAGCTCCTCCCGCCCCAGCACCCGGCCCTTGTGGCGGGTAAAATAGCACAGCAGGTCAAACTCCCGGTAGGTAAGGGCGACCTCCTTCTCCCCGCACAGCACCCGCCGGCCGTCCTGGTCGATTTTCAGCTGGCCATAGGCGCTCAGGCCGCTGTTTTCGCCGGCGGCCCCCTCGCCCCCCTGGGCCAGGCTGATGCGCCGCCAAAGGGTTTTTACCCGCAGCACCAGCTCTTTATTGTCAAAGGGCTTTGTAATATAATCGTCGGCGCCCAGCTCCAGCCCCAGAATTTTGCTGGTGCGCTTGTCGTTGGCGGTGATAAAGATGACGGCGGCGCTGTGGTCAAGCTCCTGGATGGCCCGCAGCACATCATAGCCGTCCATATCCGGCAGCATGATGTCCAGCAGCACAATGTCCGGCGCCTCCCTGGCGTAGGCCTCGACGGCCTCCCTGCCGGTATAGGCGCAGATGGTGTCATACCCCTCCAGCTTCAGGTTCATCCGGATGAGGTTGACGATGCTCGGCTCGTCGTCCACAATGAGAATCTTCATGAGAAAGCCTCCTTTGGACAGGTCTCTCCCTCCGCGTCTTATTGTAGCGGAAACCGGCGGATTTCACAAGGGCCTGGGGCAAAAAGCCGCGCGGGACCCCGGGACGGGCAGGGGCGGCGCGGCGGACCGGGGTCCGCCGCGCCGCCCCATGGACAAGGCCGCGGTCAGGTGACAATTTTAAGCAGCTCGTCGCTGCCGTCGTCGGGATACACCAAAAACTCCTTGACGTCCAGGTGGATTTCGGCGTCCACCTGCACCTGGTCGTAGGTCTCCACGGGGGCGATGACCCGCAGGATCTCGCCGTTTAGGCTGACCCGGCAGTCGTTGACGTCCCCCAGGTAAAACTTGCTTTGCAGCCGCCCGTTAAGGAGGCTGGGGCCGTCCATAATCTGGACGTTTTCCGGGCGGATGGCCACCACCACCCTGCCGGTCAGGGGGCCGTTGTAGGGCAGGGTCTGGCCGATGCCGGTCAGCTCTACCCGTCCGCCCTTTACCTCGCCCTTAAGAAAGTCCACCTTGCCCACAAAGTCGGCCACAAACTGGTTGACCGGGTGGCGGTAAATCTCCATGGGGGGGCCGATCTGCTGGACCACACCCCGGTTGATGACGATGATGCGGTCGGACATGGTCATGGCCTCAATTTGGTCGTGGGTGACATACACCACCGTAATGCCCAGCTTCCGCTGGATGTCCTTAATCTCGTACCGCATGCTCTCCCGCAGCTTTGCGTCCAGGTTGGACAGGGGTTCGTCCAGCAGCAGAAGCCTCGGTTCCGCCACCAGGGCGCGCCCCAGGGCCACCCGCTGCTGCTGGCCGCCGGAAAGCTGGGAGGGGATGCGGTCGGCATACTGGCTAAGGTGGACGATGTCCAGGATGTTGTCCACCTTTTCCTTAATCTGCTCCTTGTGCATTTTTTTAATTTTAAGGGGGTAGGCCACGTTTTCAAAGACGGTCATGTGGGGCCACACCGCGTAGGACTGAAACACCATGCCAATATCCCGCTTTTCCGGGGGGACAAACACTTTTTCGGAGCTTACCACCCGGTCGCCGATGTACACGGCGCCGGAGGAGGGCTTTTCAAACCCGGCGATGATGCGCAGCATGGTGGTCTTGCCGCAGCCCGAGGGCCCCAGCAGGGTGATGAATTCCTGGTCCTGAAATACCTCGTCAAAATGCTCCAGGACCACAACGTCGCCAAAGGCCTTTGTGACGTTGGAAATGGTGACGGTAGACATAGACTTCTGCCCCTTTCTAGATGGAGAATTCGCCGTCGGTGAGCTTGTTGAGGATCCAGTTGACCAGAATGACCATAATCAGGATGGCGGTGGCCAGGGCCGCGGCCGTCTGCTGGCTGTGGTAGGTCTGGTAGGTGTACAGCTCGTATCCGATGGTTTTGGTGTCGGTGGAATACAGCAGGGTGGACATGGTCAGCTCATAGAAGCAGGGCATAAAGATGAGGAACCAGCCCGCAACCACCGAGGGCGCAATGAGCGGAACGGTGACATCCTTGAAGCTGCGCAGCCAGCTTGCGCCCGAGATAAGGGACGCCTCCTCCAGAGAGGGGTGAATCTGGCTCATGGCCGACACCACCGTCCGCATTCCCATGAGGAGGTATTTGATCAGGTAGGAGATGATCATAATCCACATGGTGTTGTAAAGGTTGATGGAGAAAAAGCCAAAGAAGGTCCGCCCCGACATGGTCATAATCAGGGACAGGGCAATGACCACGCTGGGGGTGCCGGAGCCGATGGTGATGAGGAAATCCGGGATCTGCCGGCCCTTGACGGTGGTCCGCTGGAGCAGGTAGGACATCACCAGGGAGATGACGATGCCGATGGTGGCCGTCAGGGCCGCGTAGATCAGGGAGTTTTTGGCGGAGTTGAGGATGGCCTTTCGGGTAAAGACCCGCTCCCAGAACTTGATGGTAAAGTTTTCGGTGTTCAGCTTACCGTCCACAAGGCTCAGCAGGGGCTTGCCCATGTTGGTGGTAAAGGAGGTGGTGGCCACGGTGGCAAAGGGGATGACCACCACGATGATGGCAAACAGAACCACCAGCAGGGTGATGGGGATGCGCCATCTGCCCAGGTCCACCGTGTTGGGGCGGGTGGATTTGCCCGATACGGTAATGTACTGCCTTTTGCCCACCACAAAGGTGGAGACATACATCACCACGTTGGCAATAACCATAAGGAACACCGCCATGGTGGTGGCGTCGGTAAGCCCCTCCTGGGACCCGATGTTGACAAAGTCGATGATGCGGGTGGTGACGGTATGGACCTGCCCCGGCGCCCCGATGATGGAGGGGATACCGTAGCAGGAGCCCGCCGACACAAAGACCAGCAGGGCCGCCGCCACCAGGCTGGGCGCCATCATGGGCAGGGTGACCGTGGCCAGGGTCTTTAAGGGCGACGCGCCGGAAATTTTGGACGCCTCCTCCAGGGAGGGGTCCATTTTCTCCATGGCCCGGGAGATGGTGATGAAGGCGTAGGGGTAGTAAAAGGATGTCAGCACCCATACCAGCCCCCCCACAGTATAAATGTTAAAGGGGCTTTCGGCAAGACCGAACAGGTTTTTCAAAAAGACGTTGAGGTTGCCCACCGAGGGGTTTAAAAGGCGCAGCCACGCCATGGCGCCCACATAGGGGGGCACCATGTAGGTCATGACAAACAGGGTGCGGAAAAATTTTTTGCCGTACAAATTGGTCCGTCCCACCAGCCAGGCCAGGGGGAAGGCGATGATTACCCCAAAGATCATGGACAGGGTGGCGGTTACCACCGTGTTCTTCAGGGCGGTCCAGTTCATGGGATATGTATACACCCGCTCAAAGGCCTCCAGGGAAAAGCCGCCGGTGGAAAAGAAGGACCTGTAAATCAGATACAAAAGCGGGAATACCTCAAAGATCACCAGAAACGCCACAATGGCGATGATGATGACCCACTTGATGTCAAAATAGAATTTCTTGTCCTTGGCCGCGGCGGACTTGGCGACGGCGACAGCCATTTGCACCACTCCTTCACTATTTTCCCCTGAGGGGTACGCTTTCGCCCCCAGCCCCCGGGTAAAAGGATGGAAAGGGGCGGGGAGGGGATGCCGCGGAACGGCA
>CALGIL010000317.1 GCA_937914895.1 uncultured Angelakisella sp. | reverse complement strand
CTGCACCACCGACAAGGCCCGGGGCACCATGAAGGAGCTGGCCGACCGGGAGGGGTGGGAGACCTTTGTCATCCCCGACGACGTGGGGGGACGGTTTTCGGTGCTGACCGCGGTGGGCCTGCTGCCCATGGCGGTGGCGGGCATCGACCTGGACCGGGTGCTGGCCGGGGCGCTGGACGCCCAAAAGGCCCTGATGGAGCCGGACCCCCTGCAAAACCCCGCCTACCGGTACGCGGCCTGGCGGAACGTCCTTTATCGCCGGGGCAAGACCACCGAGGTCTTTGTGGCCCACGACCCGGCCTTTACCCAGATGGGGGAGTGGCTCAAGCAGCTGTTTGGCGAAAGCGAAGGCAAGGACGGCAAGGGCCTTCTGCCTGCGTCCATGATTTTTTCCACCGAGCTGCATTCCATGGGGCAGTTTGTCCAGGACGGCAGCCGCAGCTTGTTTGAGACGGTCATCGACATCCGGGAGCCCTGCCGGGACTTTTTTGTGGAGGACGACCCGGAAAACCTGGACGGACTCAACTTTTTGTCGGGGCAGCAAATGTCCGCCATCAGCCGCCGCGCCCTGGAGGGCACCGTGCTGGCCCACACCCGGGGGGGCGTGCCCAACCTGATTTTGGAGGTGCCCCGGCGGGACGAGTTTGAATACGGCTGGATGGTTTACTTTTTTGAAAAGGCCTGCGCCGTGTCCGGCTATCTGCTGGGGGTCAACCCCTTCGACCAGCCCGGCGTGGAGGCCTATAAGCAAAATATGTTTGCCCTGTTGGGCAAGCCCGGCAGCGAGGCCCTGCGGGCCCAGCTGCTGTCACAGCTGGAATGATGCCCCGCATTTTGCGCGGGCAGGGCGTTGGTCTTTAATAACAGTTCGTTAGGAGGAAACGGAAATGATTCAGTTAATCGTAGGCAACAAAGGCGCCGGCAAGACGAAAACCCTCATCGCCATGACCAACGAAGCGGTCACCCACTCCACCGGCAATGTGGTCTGTCTGGAAAAGGGCCTCAAGCTCACCTATGACATTTCCCACAAGGCACGCCTGGTGGACACCGACGAATACGAGATTCAGGGCTACGATATGCTGTTCGGCTTTTTGGCGGGGCTGATGGCCGGCAACTACGACATCACCCACATTTTTGTGGACGCCACCCTGAAGATTGGCGGCCGCGACTACGAGGAGTTTGCCCAGATGATCGACCGCCTTGCCAAGCTGCCTGCCGCGGCCCATGTGGAGGTCACCTTTACCGTTTCCTGCGACAAGCGCGAGCTGCCCGACCGGCTGCAGGAGCTGATTCGCTGAATGTTTTGTTAACCCGCTGACCCAGACAGGGCACCGGAGCCTTTTGGCTTGCGGTGCCCTGTTTTTGTTTTCAGGGGGGGCTGGCGGGGATCACCTTTTGTTTGTTCCTTTCCAGCAATGGAAAGGAACAAAAGGTTGCCGGGGAGACCCCACGGGGTACTTTTTCCCATTGCCACTCTTTGTAACCGAGCCAACCTTTCTTCACTTTTGTCCCGGCAAAAGTGGCAAAACCCG
>CALGIL010000316.1 GCA_937914895.1 uncultured Angelakisella sp. | reverse complement strand
GACCGCCCGCAGGGCGCAAAGAACCCCGGAGGCTACCCGGCAATCTTTGGAACCTTTCCATTGCTGGAAAGTAACAAGCAAAAGACGGCCCACGCCACGACCGGGGCGGACGACAGAAAAACGATGTCCATGGGGCCCCGCCGGAGGCGTAGGAGGATTTGGGGCCACACCCCATAAAGCAAAAAACATACCTTTGATAAAATCAGAACCCCGCCTGGAAATATCCAGAAACCCAGAGAATAACTGTCGCTTATCGTGTATCCTAAAAACCGCCGGAGGCAAATCATGTCATCCATTTCCGCACAGCTTACCCGCCTGGAGGAATTCCAGAAACTAGAAAGAGCCCTTGGACGGGGCAGCGGCCCGGTGCTGGTCACCGGCCTCGGCCCCATCCATAAGGCCCAGTTTGCCCACGCCCTTGCCGCCCAGATGGGCAGGGGCGCCCTGGTGATTACCCAGGACGAGCAAAGCGCGGTGCGCCTGGCCGAGGACCTCTGCCGCCTGGACCTGGGCGCCGGGGAGCCGGAGGAGGGGGCGCCCCCCCTGGCCTGGCACTACCCCGAGCGGGAATGGACCCTGCGCCAGGTGGAGGGGGTCAGCCGGGAGTATGAGCATATGCGCCTGGCGGCCCTGGACCAGCTGCTGACCCGGCCCGGGGCCATTGTGGTGGCCTCGGCCGCCGCGGCCCTGCAGCGGACCCTGCCCCCGGAGACATTGGGCCGCAGCACCCGCATGGTGCGCCGGGGGGAGGAGCTGCCCCAGGAGGAGCTGATCCGCCATTTGGTGTGGAGCGGCTACACCCGCTGCGACCAGGTGGAGGGGGTCTGCCAGTTTGCGGCCCGGGGCGGCATTCTGGACGTCTATCCCCCGGGCCAGCCCCAGCCGGTGCGCATTGAATACTGGGGGGATGAGATCGACACCATCTCCCGCTTTTCCGTGGATACCCAGCGCCGGGAGGAACCGCTGGAGGAGCTGCGCATTTCCCCCGCCCGGGAGGCCTTATATACCCCCGACGGCCTGCTGAAACTGCTGCAGGGATACCTGGAGGGCCTGCCCCCCAAAAAGAGCGCCGCCGCCCGGACGGCCATGGCCGGGGACCTGGAACGGCTGGGAGCGGGGGAGGACCTGCCCTCCGCCGACCGGTACCTGCCCATTCTATATCCAAAGCGCAGCTGCCTTCTGTCCTATCTGGACCAAAGGCTGCTGCTGGTCTGCGAGGGGGTGGCGGTCCGGGAATCGGCCAAGTTCCAGCAGTGGCAGGAGGAAGAGGATGTAAAGGCCCTGCTGGAGGAGGGGGCCGTTCCCCCCATGGCCGACCGGCTGAATCTGGGGCCCCAGACCCTGGAGGAGCTGTACCCTGTCACCCCCTGTGTCCTTTTGGACGGCTTTCCCCGGGGCTACCCCGGCCTCAGGCTGGGGGAGGTTTTGGAGGTGGGCGCCAACACCCTGTCGGTGTGGAGCGGCCAGCTGGACCCCCTGGTGGAGGACCTGCAGCACTATATGGAGCTGCACTACTGCGCCTATGTCCTGGGGGGCACCCGGCGGGGGGCACTTGCCCTGGTGTCCGACCTGGAGGGACGGGGCCTGCCGGTGCGGTTTACCGAGGACCTGTCCCGGTTTGAGCAGGGCCGGGTGCTGGTGGCGCCGGGGACCCTGTCCGCGGGCTTTGAATACCCCCGCATGGGCCTTGCCTGCATCACCTACGGCCGGGGGGGCGCGGCCCTGGCCCCCCGGCGAAAGCGCCGCCAAAAGGACGGCAAGGCCATCCGGGACATCGCCGACCTCACCCCCGGGGACTATGTGGTCCACGCGGCCCACGGCATCGGCATCTTCAGCGGCATCATCAAAAAAGAGGTCCAGGGCGTGGTCAAGGACTACATTAAAATCAACTACGCCGGCACCGATACCCTGTTTGTACCGGTGACCCAGCTGGATTTGGTGACCAAGTATATCGGCGGCCGGGAGGACGGCAATGTCCGCCTGTCCCGCCTTAACTCCGGCGAATGGCAGAAGACCCGCCAGCGGGTCAAGCGCGCCGTGTCCGACATGGCCAAGGAGCTGATTGCCCTGTACGCCAAGCGCATGTCCGCGGGGGGCTTTTCGTTTTCCTCCGACAGCGACTGGCAGCGGGAATTTGAGGAAAAGTTTGAGTTCCAGGAGACCGAGGACCAGCTGCGGTGCGTCCAGGAGATTAAGGGGGACATGGAGCGCCCCGCCCCCATGGACCGGCTGCTGTGCGGCGACGTGGGCTTTGGCAAAACCGAGGTGGCCCTGCGGGCCGTCTTTAAGTGCGTGCTGGACGGCAAGCAGTGCGCCGTCATGGTGCCCACCACCATTTTGGCCTGGCAGCATTATCAGACCTTTCGCCGCCGGCTGGAGGGCTACCCCATCACCGTGGAGCTGCTGTCCCGCTTTCGCACCCCCAAGCAGCAGCGGGAGATTATTCGCAAGCTGAAAACCGGCGAGGTGGACATTGTGGTGGGTACCCACAAGCTGGTGCAGAAGGACGTGGAGTTTAAGGACCTGGGCCTGTGCGTCATCGACGAGGAGCAGCGCTTTGGCGTCGCCCACAAGGAGCGCTTTAAGGAGCTGCGGGCCACGGTGGACGTGCTGACCCTGTCCGCCACCCCCATCCCCCGGACCCTGAATATGGCCATGAGCGGCATCCGGGACATGAGCGTCATTGAGGAGGCACCCCGGGACCGCCATCCGGTGCAGACCTATGTGATGGAATACAGCGAGCACCACATTTCGGACAGGTATGACCGTCC
>CALGIL010000315.1 GCA_937914895.1 uncultured Angelakisella sp. | reverse complement strand
TTTGCTTTACATCAAACGGATTTTACCCAGCCCATTCCGCCGCCGTTTACCAGCTTCCCCTCTTTTTGCCGGAGGTCAAATTCATACATCGCATCCAGCGCAATGCGAATCTGCCCTTCCATTGTGGCCTTATACACCGTGCGGGATTCCTCTGATGTATCATCGTTTCCACAGGTGCAAATGCATGCTCCGCGTATACCGTATCTTTGGCAGGTTGTAAGTACGGCGGCAGATTCCATTTCAACGTTCATAATGCCTATGGCCTTTAGGGAACCCAGAAATTCTTCGGTCTCTCCGTAAAAGCCGTCCACGGTGGCCGTAATCCCGGTATGAACGGTACGGCCCGTTCCCTCAAGATGTTTTTTTGCGGCGCTTACAAGGGCCGTTACAACATCAATATCCGCAATGGCCGGATAGCCCTTGGGGACAAAAAACTCCGTGGTCCCCTCATATTTTGCCGAACCCAGCGTCACCGCTATATCGCCCTCCTTAATGCCGTCGCGCAGGATAAACCCGCTGCCTGTGCGGATAATCACCTTTGCGCCGCACTGGGCAAGCTCCTCGCAGGCGATGGCCGTCGATGGGCAGCCCATCCCTGTGGATGTAACCGAGACAGACAGCCCCTTGTAGGTGCCTGTGTAGGTCTTGTGCTCCCGGTTGTGGGCAATAAGTCTGGCGTCTTCCAAAAACGACGCGATCAGCTCGCATCGGAAGGGGTCTCCCGGGACAATGACATAATCCCCTATTTCGCCGCGCCGCGCCTGAATATGCATGCGGCGGGGGTTGGCGTCGCCTTTATCGTATTTGATGGTTCCCATTTCCGTATCCCTCCAAAATAACCGTTCTGCGTACGGGGGCAGCGCTCCTCCCCTGGGGGCATAAAACTGCTTTGTGCATGCTATACAATACGCCGTATAATGCAGTCCTTCATCTTTTGGGCGTCGAGCTTCAGACAGGTCGTTGCGTTTGGCTGTCTGCCCTGCCGGTGAAAATAGTCGATGGCAATGGCGCCGTAGGCAAGGCCGGTGTTTGTTTCCACCCGGGTATAAGCCGTTACGCTCTGTTCCACCATATCCGGCTCAAGGGCCACCGCCATGGCCACCGGGTCGGCAAAATCAATTCCCTTTACGCCAAAGCGCCGCTCGTTTAATGTCATCAGCGTATGGTTGATGTCCAGGCAGAATTTTGCAATGTGGGAGCCCGCAGCGTAAATGGCGGCAATGTCCTCGCCGGTAAAGTAGTACTCGTTGGTGCACAAATCCCAGCCGACAAGGATGATTTCGGTGTTGGCGTAACGGAGAACGATGTCCAGGGCCTCCGGGTCCATACTGGCGTTTCCCTCGGCCATGGGCGTGGCGTTTCCAAACCACGTGCCGGTGCCCATCATCATGTAAATTTTTTTCAGCTTTGCCAGTGTCTGCGGCGACCTGTGGCATATCAGCGCAAGATTGGTCACCGGACCCAGCGTCACCATCTCCAGCTCGCCGGGGTTATCCTCAATATACCGAATCAGAAAATCCACCGCATGCCCGTCTGCGGGTGTAAGCTTTGCCTTGGGCAGATTCAGGTCGCCCATGCCGTCTGCTCCATGGACGGACTTGTCCGCTTTTATCCGCTCTCTCAGAATTGGCATCCCAAGGCCCTTGTAGACCGGCGGCGCGTATGTTTCTGCTCTTTCCACCGATATCAGCGCGTTTTGGGTGGCCCTGTCCACGTCTACATTCCCCGCCACGGTGGTGATGGCCTCCACCTTGACGCCCGGATCCCTCAGCGCCATAATAAGGGCTACGGCGTCATCGGTCCCGGTGTCGGTATCAATCAGGAATCTTCGCATAAAACCACTCCCGTTTTTGACTTCAGGCTTTTCCTTCGGCTCCGGCGCGTCCGTTTTCCTCTTCAGCCTCCCTTGCGCCAAGCTGAAGCGCGTGCTTGCGTATACGTCTTTCGTTCAGCTTGCCTATGACGATAAGGCCGACAAGGGTGGTCACATAGGGGGACATGCTGGCAATCTGCGAAGGGATGCGGTAGGACTGCATGGCAATGCCAAAGGCGTCGGCAAGGCCGAACAGCAGCGCACACAGCAAGGTGAGCAGCGGCTTGCCAAGGCCGAGGTTCTGCGCGGCAATACCGGTAAAGCCGCGGCCGTTTACCATGTTTTTTGTAAAGAACGAGGTGTACCCCATGGACATGAACATCCCGCCAAAGGCCGCAAAAAGTCCCCCGATCATCATTGCGATCACCTTGGTCTTTACCACATCCACACCCAGGGATTCGGCCGCGTTGGGATTTTCGCCCACGGTTCTTATCTTCAGGCCCAGGGGGGTTTTATACAGCATGATATACACGATGACGACGCTTATAAAGGCGAGATATGTCAGGATGTTCTGGCCCGAAATAATCTCTCCCACAAAGGGGATGTCCTTTATCAGGGGAATTTCCAATTGGGGGAACTGAAGGCTGGCCAGGGAAATGGACGTGGCCTTCTGCCCCGTAAACATATACAGGATGTAAACCGTGCCGCCGGTGCCGAGAATGTTCAGCGCAAGGCCCACCAGCATGGGCTTTGTTTTAACCACAAGGACAAAATAGGAAAATATCGCCGCTATAATCAGGCTTGATACGATCCCCACAAGCATCCCCACAAGCAGGCTGCCGGTAAGCGCGCTGCCAAGCACGCCGCCCAGGGCGGCAAACAGCATCATACCCTCAAACGCCACACAGAAGATGTCTGCTTTTGACGCCAACAGGGCCGCCATGGCTGAAAATATGATTGGAGTGCTCATTCTTACAATGGATTTTAAAAAGCCTGCCGAAAATAAATAAGTGAAAAGCTCACCCATTAGACTCCCTCCGTCAAACCGCAGTTTACCCTTACAGGGTTTTGGCGATATTGATGATTGAATGGCTGACCAGCTTGACAAAATGCTCGGCCACACCAGGCTGCGGCGCATGCTCCAGCTTTTCGTTGCAAATGCCCGCCCCCATGTTGCCGATGTAGGAGATGCCGCACACCTTCATTCCCATATGGTTGGCGGCTATGGCCTCGCACACACTGCTCATGCCCACGACGTCCACATCCAGCTTTTCAAGCACCCTAATCTCCTCGGGTGTTTCATACTGCGGGCCCGTGAGCATCGCGTAGACGCCCTCCTTCAGGTTGACCCCTATCTCTCCGGCCGTTTTCCGGATGACCGCCCTAAGCTCCTCGCGGTAGACCTCGGTCATGTCCGGGAAGCGCGGGCCAAGCTCGTCAATATTGGGTCCGATAAGCGGCGAGGGTATAAACAGCGAGAGATGATCCCTGATCAGCATCAGATCGTTATTCTGAAAGCCGCGGTTGACGGCGCCCACCCCGTTGGTGATAAACAGGACCTCCGCCCCCAGCAGGCCCATAAGCCTGACCGGCAGAATTACGTCGCTCATGGAATATCCCTCGTAATAGTGCACACGGCCCTGCATAATGACAACGGGCACCCCGCCTACGTACCCAAAAAGATAGCGCCCCACATGCCCCACCACGGTCGAAACGGGGAAGCCCTGGATTTCTTTATAATCCACCGTGGCGGCTACCTCGATGGTATTGCCGTAATCGTTAAGGCCCGTACCCAAAATGAGGGCGACCTTGGGCGTAAAACCGTTTATTTTGCTCTTTACAATCTCTGTGCACCGCAGAAGCTTGCTGTACTCGGCGTTCATAACTCTTCCTCCTTGTTATTGGGCCGCCTTGGAAGCGGCTTCGGATACCCCGGACGCCTTAACAATTGTCCGGTGCTTCCACCCCTGCAAAAACCTGTCGGCCGCCACAAACATAATGATGATGGCCTGAACAATATTGATGATTTCAACCGGTACTTCCATTGTCTGATTGACAACGTCCGCACCCACGCGCAGATAGGCTAAAAACAAAACCGCAAAGGGTACAAGCTTGGGGTTGTTCTGCGCCAGCACGGCGATCATGATGCCATCCCAGCCATAGCCCGGAAGGCCGGTATAGGAGTAGCGTTTGTACATGCCAAGCTGCTCCACCGCGCCCCCCACCCCCGTGATAAAACCGCCTGCGGCGCAGGAGGAAAGAATTGCCGCGTTTACGCTTATGCCCGAAAAGTTACAGCACTCGGGGTTTTGGCCGGTCATCCTTATCCCCAGCCCCCAGGAGCTTTTGTACAGGGCGATGTAGCCTATGACGACCACCGCAATGGCGATAAGCAGTCCGTAATGGATGTCGGTGACCCCGAACATCTTTGGAAGCCTTGCGGTATCGAGATACTTGTACGACGCATCAAAGCCTGCGGACGGGTCTTTCATGACATAGTGCAGCAGATAGGTCCCTATGTAGAGGCAGATAAAGTTGATCATCAGCGACGATACCACCGTCATCGTGTTGAACCTTATGTTCATGACGGCGGGGATGAGGCAGATGACCATTCCACACAGTCCGCCCGCAAGAATGGAAAGCAGGGGGTGTATGCCGTAGGTCATGCCCGGCAGTGTGGCAACCGCGGCGCAGGCGATTCCGCTTAGGTAGAAGGCGCCTTCCACCGCAAGGTTTGTCTGTCCGCAGGAGAACATGATGCTTACGGCGACGCCGGTAAACAGTAACGGGATTGCTTTTTCGACGATGCGTCCCAGCAGCCTTGTGCTGGAAAGCGGGGATGCGATAAACTTCCACAGTGCCTCCAGCGGCCTGTCGCTGACGGACGAAATTAAAAGCAGTGCCAGCAGCAGGGCAATGCCTACGCCCACAAGCGTCCTGATTACCGTAAACCGCTGCTCGATAGATTTTATACTTGGTGCTTTAGTTGGCAAGGACGGCACCTCCAATCTCCTCCGGGCTCTGGCTTTTTATGCCCAGCATATATTCGCCCAGTATATTTTCGTCCACAGCATCCACATGACGGATATGCGCCACAATACGGCCGCCGTAGAACACAAGAATCCGGTCGCTTATCTGCATAATCTCCGAAAGATCCGCGGAAAACAGCAAAATTGCGGTCCCCTGTGTGCGCAGCGAAACAAGCTTTTTACGGATAAACTCGGTCGCGCCTATGTCGATGCCGCGTGTGGGATGGCTTGCCACCATAAGCGACGGCTGGGATGAGCATTCCCGGGCGGTAATGACCTTTTGCATATTGCCCCCGGACAGGGTGTTGATGTTGGCCTTGTTTCCGTCGCAGGCCACCTGGTAATCCTCGATAAGCTGCTTTGTCTCGGCGTCTATCTTGGCGCTTTTAAGCAGTCCCGCTTTATTGCGGTATTCGGGCTTATAAAATCTGTCGAAGATCATGTTTTCCTCAATGGTGGCGGTACCGATAAGGTCGTAGACCAGCCGGTCCTCGGATATAAACGACGCTCCCTGTTCCCTGACCTGGCGAACCGACATTTTGGATATATCCCTGCCCTGTATCTCAACCGTCCCATCATAGCTGCCGATGATGCCGGTGCATATCTGGGCAAGCTCGGTTTGTCCGTTGCCCTCCACCCCGGCTATCCCCACAATCTCGCCCTTGCGAACGTCAAACGAAATGCCTTTCAGCGCATTTTTGCCAAACATATTGGTATATCCGACGTCCTGTACCCGCATGACAATCTCTTCGGGCTTAGATTCCTTTTTTTCTATGTCCATCAGGACGTCGCGGCCGACCATCATGCGCGATATGTCCCGCTCCGTGACGTCCCCGATCTCCGCCGTACCCACCACAGCCCCCCGGCGGAGCACCGTAATGCGGTCGCATATCTCTTTTACCTCCCCCAGCTTGTGGGAGATAAACACAATGGTAAACCCGTGGGCCTTAAGGGTCTTAAGCTGCACAAACAGCTCCTGTGTTTCCTGGGGGGTAAGGACCGCGGTGGGCTCGTCAAGAAGAAGGATTTTGGCCCCGCGGAGAAGGATCTTGAGGATTTCCACACGCTGCTTGTAGCTTACCGATAAGTCCATAACCCGCTTTTCCGGGTTTATGGGGAGGTTATAGCGTTCGGATATTTCCCTGACCATCTTTACGGCCTTTTTACTGTCAATAAAAACCTTGCTTTTAAGGGGCTCGTTGCCGATGATCATATTTTCGGCAACGGTCAGCGAAGGGACCAGCATAAAGTGCTGGTGCACCATCCCTATTCCATGGCTCAGGGCCACCATGGGGTTTGAAATCTTGACCTCCTCGCCGCGGATAAGGATTCTGCCCTCGTCGGGGGTTTCCTGTCCGAAAAGCACCTTCATCAGGGTACTTTTCCCCGCGCCGTTTTCACCCACAAGGCCATGGATCTCTCCCTCGCGGATAGAAAAGTTGATGCCCTTATTTGCCATAAACCCGTTGCCGTATACCTTCGTTATGTTTTCCATGAAGAGAATATCTGTGCGGCGCTCATTCATGTCATTTACCATAACCTTTCAGGAAGTATTGTTATTGGGCCGGGAGGCACCCCGCGGGCACCCCCCGACCCCCGGCAGCCGCTGAATTAGTGGGCGGCCGCCTGGGCGAGAATCTGATTGACAGTGTCCTGAGAAACACCGATGGCAGTGCTTACCGTTATCTCACCGCTGATGATCTTTTGTTCGATCTCGCTGATTCTGTCCTTTATCTCCTGGGGGACAATGGCTTTATACTGGTCGTTGTCAAAGAGGTAGATGCCCCCGTCGGCAAGCCCGTAACGGCTGTGGGTGCCCCATTCCAGCTTACCCTCTGCATAATCGCCGAGCATTTTATAGATGATCTCTCCAAATCCCTTGCCCACCGAGGTGACAATATGCTCCGCCATGGCGGGATTGGTCCCAATTACTTCAAGGGCAAGGTCGGAATCAACACCGATGGCGTAGCAATTGGAATCAAGGGCTCCTTCCGCAACGCCGAGCCCGGCGGCGCCCATAACGGCAAACATTACGTCGGCCCCCTGTGCAATCATGGCCAGTGCGTGCTCTTTGGACGCGGCGGTATCGGTAAAGCTGCCGCTGTACGAGTAAAGCGTCGTGATGCCCGTATCGATGTAGTTTACGCCCTCGATAAAGCCCACCAAAAAGTCGTCGATGGTGCTGCCGGCGGAGGCGCCAATAAATCCTACGACCTTATCGCTGTTGGTGCCCTCTATGCCGCTGGTTGTCAGCATGGCCGCAAGGGCGCCGGCCAAAAAGCTTCCCTGATTCTGAAGGGCTTCCACCGAACAGCAGTTGCCAAACTGGCCGGATGCAAAATCAAGCTCGGTGTCAAACACAAGGAAGTGCTGATCGGGATATTCGGCGATTGCCTCGGTAACCGGTGATACCATCTGGTAAAACCCTGTTACAATAAGATCCCATTCGCCGCTTGCGCAAAGGTCCATACAGGTAGAGGCATAAATGGAGGTGTCGTTGTTCATCTCGACGATGCTGACGTCCAGGCCGTATTTATCACGCGCCTTTTCCAGGGCCTCCCAAATCATATCAACAAACGTGTCGTCGCCACGGTTGCTGGCAGACAGGAACACCACCTTTTTGGATGCCCCATCCTGGGAACCGGACGCGCCCGGGTTTGAGCCGCCGCTGGGCTGAGAGCCGGGATTGCCGCCACAGGCGGTCAGGGTCAGCGCCAAAACAAGAAAAACTGAAAGTGCCGACAGAAAACGCTTTTTCATCATTTGCCTCCTCTTATTTATGTGTTGTCAATTTCCTTTGCAGGAAAGTGCCCCTATACCAAGACCGAACCGATTCCCTAAACGGAAATTTCAGCCGCTTCCTCTGCTTCATCCCGCTGCAGCGGCGAAGGCTTTTTGAGCCATTTGGCACATCTTACCAGGAAAAACTGGGTGACAAATCCACCTGCCACCGTACTTAGCACCGTACCGATTCCAATGGTGCCGCCAAGAAGCACCCCCATAAACATCATAAGAAAATCGGCCAATATTTTTACATATTTGTATTGGAAGGATTTAAAGATCCGGTAAAGCAGCATAATGGCCGAATCGTAAGAGCTTATGCCGGCCCCCACCGAAATATAAAGGCTTGTCCCCAGCGAGCCTAATACAAGCCCGGCCGCATACATGGCATAGGCGGTCCAGCCCGGCCCGACGGGCAGCATGGTAATCACCCACTTCCAAAAATCCACAGACAGCCCGATTCCAAAAAGGCTGAGCAGGGTGCCTATGCCGATAAGGTCCCGGGCAAAAAAAACTGCCGGTATCATCAGAATCAGACTTACCAGCATATCGGCCAACCCGCGCGAAATGGAAAGCAGATTGTGGACACCGTCCACCAGCGTGCCTATGGACCCCGTTCCCAGCTGGGCCTCATAGGACAATGCGGAACCCAGTCCCATGATGAACAGGCCCGCGCAAATGTACATAACATCCAGAATGCCGTAGTTTTTGTTTATTTTCTTCTCCATGCTTCTCCTCCAAGACAGAAAATAAAAAGCGCGACCGCAAATAAATCGCGGCCGCGCAACTACATCATGATGGATGCGTCTTGCGGAATGCCTTATGGGGCATTTCCTTTTCGCAAATAAGAGTATCACTCATTTTATTCGGGCAATGCACTTTTTACGCTTTCATTGTCCTAAATATAATGGGGATTTTTCAGCGTGTCAATGGGAGCGCTGGAAATTCGGCAAAGTCAATAACTGGGTGTGGCATTATATGGTAGAACTAAACAATACTGGGTTATACCATGGCTGCCCATCCACAAATTGAATGGAAAGACGGGTCCACATGCTTCCTCTTTCATGCTCATATTGACTTGCCCCCGGTCATCGATTAGAATAAAACTGTGCATCATGCCCGAAAACGGCATGCGACATCACAGAGAGAAGGTTGTTTGTATGACCATGGGATTTGCCCATCGGGGCTTTAGCGGACTCTATCCCGAAAACACCATGCTGGCCTTTGAAAAGGCGCTGGAAACCGGCTGCGAGGGCATGGAGTTTGACGTGCACCTGTCGGCGGACGGCGTGCCGGTCATCATCCATGACGAGCTGCTGGACCGCACCACCAACGGCACCGGCCTTGTCCACGACCATACCCTGGCCCAGCTGCGGGAGCTGGACGCCGTCTTTGGCCCCCACGCCAGGTACGGGCCCCAGCGCATCCCCACCCTGCGGGAATACTTCGAGCTCATCCGGGGGCGGGACATTCTGACCAACATCGAGCTGAAGACCGGCATCCTTTGGTACGAGGGGGTGGAGGAAAAGACCCTGGCCCTCATCGACGAGTTCGGGCGCCGGGATTCGGTGCTCATCTCCTCCTTTAACCACGCGTCGGCCCTTAAATTCCGGGAGCTTGCCCCCCAGGTGCCGGTGGCCTTTTTGGAGGAGAGCCGCCTGGTGGACACCGCCGGCTATCTGACCGCCAACGGAGTCTCCTATTATCACCCCCTGTATTATGTGATGCTGCAGGAGGGCCTTTTGCAGGAGCTGCAGCAGAAGGACATCCGGGTCAACGTATGGACGGTGGACGACCCCGACCACATGAAGCTTTTAATGCAGGCGGGCATCTCGGGCATCATCACCAACTATCCGGACCGGTTTTGCAAAGTCAAGGCAGCCTTTGGCGGCAGGTGAGAAAATGGCCGCAGAGCGAACCGTCGTCGTGGTGGACGACGAACCCATTACCCGGGTGGACCTGAGCCAGATGCTGGAGGGGCTGGGCTTTTCCGTGGTGGGGGCCGCCGCCGACGGCTTTGACGCCGTGGAGCTGTGCAGGGCCCGCCGCCCGGATTTAGTCCTGATGGACATTAAAATGCCCACCTTTGACGGGCTGACCGCGTCGGACACCATCATTCGGGAAGGCTTGGCGGGATGCGTCGTACTGCTGACCGCCTTTTCCGACGAGGCCTTTGTCAGCCGCGCCGCCCAAATTGGGGTGGCGGGCTATTTGGTCAAGCCGTTGGAGGAGGGCCGCCTGCGGCCGGCCCTGGAGGTGGCCCTGGCCCAGTCCCGGCGGCTGGACCGGGCCCGCCGGGAGGCCGAGGACGCAAGGCGCCAGGTGGAGGACGGCAAAATTATCGACCGCGCCAAGCTGCTGCTGGCCAGGGAGGAGGGCATCTCCGAGGGGGACGCCTACCGAAAGCTGCAGCGGATGGCCATGGACAAGCGGTGCTCCATCCTCAGCCTGGCCCAGGGCATTGTGGCCCGGGCCCCCCAGCGGGCCGTGGTGGGCGAGGCTAAGGCACGCCTGATGCAGGCCCGGGGTCTCAGCGAAGCCGCGGCTTTTCGCGCCCTGAGCGACCTTGCCAAAAAGCGCACCGGCGGCGACCTGGAGGCCGCCGCCCGCCAGGTGCTGGAAGAACAGCGGTAGCCGCCGATGGGGGAGGAGGAGCGCTTTGTCACTGCGTGAGATCTGCCAGGCGCACACCAGCCTGACCGCCGAGGACATCGCCCTGCTGGAGGGGGTGGAATCCGCCCTGCCCCATGTGGCGGACCTGACGGGCTGCGACGTCTTTATCGACTGCATGGCCTACGGCACCCACACCGCCCTGGTGGCGGCGGAGGCAAAGCCCGCCGGCGACCTGTCCGCCTATGGCCGCGCCGTCCTGGGCCAGATGGCCCTGCGGGAAAACGAGCCCGCCGTCTACCACGCCTTCGAGACGGGCCTTGTCATCCGGGATTTAAAGGCCATCACCCAGGAAAACGTGGTGGTCCGGCAGGACGTGGCCCCCATCAAAAACACCGCCGGCGCCGTGGTGGGGGTGCTCATCAAGGAAAAGGACGTCAGCCGGGCCCTGCGCCGGGAGCGCAAGTACGAGGAGCTCTCCCGGGAGCGGGAGGAATGGCCCCAGGTGCCGGAGGGGGCCTCCTGTCCGCCCCAGGCGGACAGCCTGACCCTGCGGGAGACGCACCACCGGGTAAAAAACAGCCTGCAGCTGGTGGCCAGTATGCTGAATATACAAGCCAGACGGCCGGACCTGCAGCAACATGCACAAATCTTTCGGGATTGCGTGGGCAAAGTATTGTCTATTGCCGCGGTTCATGATATGCTTACCAAATCAGGGGACGATTGGATTCAGCTGAAGCGGCTGCTGGAGCAGATCTGCCAGGCCATTGGGAACATCCAGGGGGAGGACGGCAAAGTTGCCCTGCTGGTAAAGGGCGACGAGATCGCCATCCCCGCCGGCAAGGCCTCCTCCGTTGCCATGGTGGTCCACGAGCTGGTCTTTAACGCCCTGGAACACGGCTTTGCCCCCGGCGAGGAAGGACGGATTGTCATCTCGCTGCGGGAGGGCAGCCGGTATTCGTCGGTGGTGGTGGAGGACAACGGCGCGGGGTTCGACCCCTCCTCGGTCCAGGGCGGCGGCACGGGCTTTAACCTTGTTTCGCTCATGGTCCGGGATAAGCTGGGCGGCGAGCTGCAGCTTGCCACCGGGCCGGGGGGCACCAAGGCCATGTTTGATTTTCAAAACTGAACAAATGCGGCGCACAACAGGGTGCGCCCCTGGCATAAGGGCCAAAACGCCATTGGGGACAATGGCTGTTTTGGTCTTGCTTTTTTACCTGGAATACGGAAAGGGGGACGGCGGGATGGAACAGGCGCTCAGCGTAGGCATCGACATTGGCACCACCACCACCCAGCTGGTCCTGACCCGCCTGCTGATGGAGGACACCTCAGGCTATTTTTCGGTGCCCAAGGTATCCATCATCGGCAAGGAGATCGTCTATAAGGGCGGCATCCACTTTACCCCCCTGCTGGACGACCAGCTCATCGATCTCCAGGCCGTCCGCAGCCTTGTGTCGGAGGAGTTCCGCCGGGCGGGGTACGCCCCCGGGGACACAAGCCTTGGCGCGGTCATCATCACCGGGGAGGCCGCCCGCAAGGAAAACGCCGCCGCGGTGCTGGAGGCGCTGAGCGGCTTTGCCGGGGACTTTGTGGTGTCGGCGGCCGGCCCGGACCTGGAATCGGTCATCGCCGGCAAGGGCAGCGGCGCCCAGCAGTATTCCGCCGACCACCACTGCACCGCCGTCAACCTGGACATCGGCGGCGGCACCACCAACATCGCCGTCTTTTCCCAGGGGGAGGTGCAGTCCCTGGGCTGCTACGACATCGGCGGCCGGCTGGTGCGCCTGCGCCCCGATATGACTATCGAAGCCGTCAGCCCCAGCGCCGCCCTCATCGCGTCGGCCCGGGGGCTTGCCCTGGGTCCGGGGCAGCGGGCCGGCCGGGGGGAGCTGGACGCCCTGGCCTTGGCCATGGCCCGCCTGCTGGAGGAGGCCCTGGGCCTTGGGGAGCCCTCTCCCCTGCTGGAGCAGGTGCGCACCCCCGGCAGCAGCGTCCTGTGCCCCCCCGGCGACATCGAGGCCATTTTCTTTTCCGGCGGCGTGGCCGAATCGGTCTACCGCCCGGCGGAAGACCCCTTTCGGTACGGCGACATCGGCTGCCTGCTGGGGGAGGCGGTGGGCAAAAGCCGCCTGACCACGGCCTTTCGCCCGGTGCCCGCCGGCGAGACCATCCGGGCCACCGTGGTGGGGGCCGGCAGCTATACCACCACTTTGTCGGGCAGCACCATCGACTGCGACGACCGGCTGCTGCCCCTGAAAAACGTCCCGGTCCTCAAATTGACCGCCGCCGCGGAGGACGCCTGCTTCGAGGGCAGGCCGGAGCCCCTGGCCGAGGCATTGCGGCATTTTCGCGCCCAGACCGCCTCGGACCTTGCGGCGGTGGCCCTGCGGGGCCGGCGCAACCCCTCCTACCCCCAGCTGAAGGACGCGGCCCGGGCCATTGCCCAGGGGGCGGCGCCGGACCACGGCCCCCTGCTTCTGCTGGTGGAGGAGGACATGGCAAAGGCCCTGGGGCAGCTTTTGCGCCCCCTGCTCCCCGCCGGGCAGGGCCTGCTGGTGCTGGACTGCCTGCGGGCGTCGGAGCACGACTTTCTGGACATCGGCCGCCCCGTGGCCGGGGGGCTGGCGGTGCCGGGGGTGGTTAAAACTTTGGTCTTTGGGAGAAAGGTCCATCATGGGATATAAGACGCTGTTGTCCGGCCAGTCCTTTCAGTTCGACTGCGTCCGGGAGGTGCTGGCCAAGGCCAACGAGGAAAAATCCGGGGATATTTTGGCGGGGGTGGCGGCCGCTTCGGCCCTGGAGCGCATTGCCGCCAAGGAGGTCCTGTCCAACATGCTGCTGGAGGACCTGCGGGAGCACCCCGCCGTGGACTACGACAAGGACGAGGTCACCCGGCTTAACCAGGACAGTCTGAGCGAAGTTGTCTACGGTTCCATCCGCCGGTGGACGGTGGGCCAGCTGCGGGAGTGGATTCTCAGCTACGACACCGGCGAGGAGGACCTCCGACGCGTCTCCCGGGGGCTGACCGCCGAAATGGTGGCCGGGGTGGCCAAGCTGATGACCAACCTGGACCTTGTGTACGCGGCCTCCAAAATCCGGGTGCCCGCCCACTGCAACACCACCATTGGCCTGCGGGGCACCCTGGCAACCCGGCTTCAGCCCAACCACCCCACCGACGATGTGGAGGGCATTACCGCCTCCCTTTTCGAGGGCCTCAGCTACGGCTGCGGCGACGCCCTCATCGGCCTAAACCCCGTCAAAGACAGCGCCGCCAGCGTGGGCGACATCCTCCGGCGCTTTGACGAGGTCAAACGGCGGTTTGAAATTCCCACCCAAATCTGCGTGCTGGCCCACATCACCACCCAAATTGAGGCGGTAAAGCAGGGGGCCCCCACCGACCTTATCTTTCAGTCCATTGCGGGCAGCGAAGCGGGTAATCTGGCCTTCGGCTTTAACACCGACACCATCCGGGAGGCCCAGGACCTGCTGCGCCGCCGGGGCACCGGCACCGGGCCCAACGTCCTGTACTTTGAGACGGGCCAGGGGTCGGAGCTTTCCTCCGGCGCCCACTTCGGCGCCGACCAGGTGACCATGGAGGCCCGCTGCTACGCCTATGCCCGGGAATTTAAGCCCTTTATGGTCAACACGGTGGTGGGCTTCATCGGGCCGGAGTACCTGTACGACAGCCGCCAGGTCATCCGCGCCGGGCTGGAGGACCACTTTATGGGCAAGCTTTCCGGGGTGCCCATGGGCTGCGACTGCTGCTATACCAACCACATGACCGCCGAGCAAAACGACATTGAAAACCTGAGTCTTCTGCTGGGGGCCGCCGGGGTCAACTACATCCTGGGGGTGCCCGCCAGCGACGACGTCATGCTCAACTATCAGTCCAACGCCTACCACGATTCCGCCGCCATCCGCAGCACCCTGGGGCTGCGGCCCATCCGGGAGTTTGAGCAGTGGCTGGAGCGGATGGGCATCCTCCGGGACGGCAGGCTGACCGACCGGGCGGGCGACCCCACCATTTTTCTGGACCGGGAGGTGTAACCCATGCTGACCCAGACCCAACTGGACCGTTTGACGGACGAGGTGGTGGCCCAGCTTCTGCGGCGGCAGGATACCCCCAAGGCGGAAGTATCCATCCCTGCGCCCGCTTTATCTCCCCCTCCCCCTTCCTCCTCCCCCTTGCCGGAGGAGCAGGAGCCCGTGGACATCACCTCCCCCAAGGTGCGCAAGACCCCCCTGGTGGAGGTGCCCGACGAGCGCCGCCGGAAGGCCCTGGAGCAGATGATGCGCACCACCCCCGCCCGCATTGGGGTGGGCCGGGCCGGACCCCGGCTGAAGACCCAGACCCTGCTGGCCCTGCGGGCCGACCACGCCGCCGCCATGGATTCGGTGTTTGCCGAAATTGACCCCGCCCTGCTGGAGCGGATGAACCTGCCCGCGGTGCAGACCCGATGCCGGGACCGCAACGAGCACCTGACCCGCCCGGACCTGGGGCGGCAGCTGGACGACAAGGCCCTGAAGCAGCTCCGTTCCTTTTGCAAGCCCGGCGCGGACGTCCAGCTGATGGTGTCGGACGGCCTGTCCTGCCGGGCGGTGGAGGCCAACCTGGAGCGGATTCTGCCGGTGCTGGAGGAGGGCCTGACCGCCGCCGGCATCACCCTGGGCAAGACCTTTTTCATCCGCTACGGCCGGGTGCCGGTGGAGGATGTGGTGGCCGAGGCCCTGGGCGCAAAGCTGGTCTGCATCCTCATCGGCGAGCGGCCGGGGCTGGCCACCGCCGAAAGCATGAGCGCCTACCTGTGCTGCGACGCCCACGTGGGCCAGCCCGAGGCCCGGCGGACGGTGGTTTCCAACATCCACAAGGACGGCATTGCCGCGGTGGAGGCGGGGGCCTACCTGGTGGATTTAATCGGGCGGATTTTGGCCGCTGGGGTCAGCGGCGTGGACTTTCAGACAAAACAGCGCCCGGCCCAAAAGGAGGCGTCCCTATGACCGGCGACCGCATTCCCACCAGCATCCTCAGCCTCCGGGTGATCCCCAATGCCGAGCCGGCCCTGTTGGCCGCCCTGGCCACGCCGCCCGGGCACCGCAGCCTGGGGCTTTTGACCACCGACAGCGACGACGTGGGCTATGCCGCCCTGGACGAGGCCACCAAAAAGGCGGAGGTCCGGGTGGCCTATGCCAAAAGCATGTATGCCGGGTCGTCCAACGCCTCCACCCGCCTGGCCGGCGAGTTTTTGGGCATTCTGTCCGCCCCCGGGCCCGCCCAGGTGCGCAGCGGCCTTGCCGCCGCCCGGCGGTACATAGAGGAGGAGGCCTTTTTCCACAGCGCCTGCGACGACGATTCGGTGGTGTATTTTGCCCACCTTATCTCCCAGACGGGCAGCTACCTGTCCCAGGTGGCGGGGGTGCCCCAGGGCACGGCCATGGCCTACCTTATCGCCCCGCCCCTGGAGGCCATGGTGGGGCTGGACGCCGCCCTTAAATCGGCGGCGGTGGCGGTAAGCGCCTTTTACGGCCCCCCCACCGAGACCAACTTTGCCGGCGGACTCCTCACCGGGCGCCAGTCGGCCTGCCGCACCGCCTGCCAGGCCTTTGCGGCCGCGGTGCGGGACATCGCACAAAATCCACTGGAAAGGATGTGACGCGTATGGACAAGGATCTGGTCTCCATCCAGGAGGTGCGGGACCTTGTGGCCGCCGCCAAAGGGGCGTCTGCCGCACTGGCGGCCATGGAGCAGCGGGACCTGGACCGCATCTGCGCGGCCGTGGCCGCCGCCTGCGCCAAAGAATCCCAGCGGCTGGCCAAGCTGGCGGTGGAGGAGACCGGCTTTGGCGTCTGGCAGGATAAGGTGCTGAAAAACCGGCTGGGCAGCACCATGACCTGGGACAGCGTCAAGGATATGACCTGCGTGGGCCCCCTGTCCGAGGACAAACAGCGGGGCCTGACGGAGGTGGGGGTGCCCGTGGGGATTGTGGCGGCGCTGATTCCGTCCACCAATCCCACCTCCACCACCATGTATAAATCCATCATCGCCCTAAAATCCGGCAACGCCATTATCATCAGCCCCCACCCCGGGGCCAAGGGCTGCATCCAGGAGACGGCCCGCATTGTGCGGGAGGCCGCTGTGGCCGCGGGGGCGCCAGAGGGGGCGGTGGGCTGCATCCAGACCATTACCGCCGAGGCCACCAGCGCCCTGATGCGCCACCGGGACGTGGGGCTCATCCTGGCCACCGGCGGCGAGGCCATGGTCCGGGCGGCCTATTCCTCGGGCAACCCCGCCATTGGGGTGGGCCCGGGCAACGGCCCCGCCTATATCGAGCGCACCGCCGACATCCCAAAGGCGGTGGCGCGGATTTTTGATTCCAAGACCTTTGACAACGGCACCATCTGCGCCTCGGAGCAGTCGGTGGTCACCGAGCGGTGCATTGAGGCCCAGGTGCGGGCGGAGCTGACCCGCCAGGGGGGATACTTCCTGAATCCGGAGGAATCCCGCAGGCTGGCGGCCATTCTGATGCGCCCCGGCGGCACCATGAACCCCAAAATTGTGGGGCGCACCGCCCGGGAGATTGCCGGGATGGCCGGCCTTGCGGTGCCCGAGGGCACCCGGGTGCTGCTGTCCCCCCAGACCGAGGTATGCCCCCAAAACCCCTATGCCCGGGAAAAGCTGTGCCCGGTGCTGGCCTTTTATGTGGAGGAGGACTGGCAGTCCGCCTGTGACCGGTGCATTGCCATCCTGCAAAACGAGGGGGCGGGCCACACCATGGCCATCCACAGCCGGGACGACGCCGTCATCCGGGAATTCTCCCGGAAAAAGCCGGTGTCCCGCCTGCTGGTAAACACCCCCGCCGCCCTGGGCGGCGTAGGCGCCACCACCGCCCTGCCCCCCGCCCTGACCCTGGGGTGCGGCGCCGTGGGCGGCAGCGCCACCAGCGACAACATCACCCCCATGCACCTCATCAACATCCGCCGCACCGCCCGGGGCATCCGGGAGCTTGCGGACCTGCGCGGGGATGCCCCCGCGGCCCAGGCCCCGCCCCCAGCGGCGGCATCGGCGGCCCCCATGGCCGCCGGCGCCGGAGTGACCCAGGAGGACGTGGAACAGGTGGTGCAGGCGGTGCTGCGCCGCCTGGCACAGCAACGGTAGGCCCCCTTGTCCATAAGGGATACTGCATACATGGGACCCCCCGCTTTTTGCGGGCCCCCACATTAAACATTTGGAGGAATGGAATATGGCAGAGACATTAGCGGCACTGGGAATGGTAGAGACAAAGGGACTGGTGGGCTCCATCGAGGCGGCCGACGCCATGGTCAAGGCGGCCAACGTCAACCTCATCGGCAAGGTCCATGTGGGCGGCGGGCTGGTTACCGTAATGGTGCGCGGGGACGTGGGCGCCGTCAAGGCGGCCACCGACGCGGGTGCCGCGGCGGCGGCCAAAATCGGCGAGCTGGTCTCGGTACACGTCATCCCCAGGCCCCACAGCGAGGTGGAGTATATCCTGCCCACCCTGCAGACCAGCGACAAGTAAGCCAAAAAAGCCATGATCATTACAGAAGCAGACCTGCGCGCCCGCATGCTGCCGCCGGATACCCGGGAGCTTTATCTGCCGGAGGAGGCCTTTGTCACCCCGGCGGCGGCGGAATACCTGCAGCGCCGGGGCATCGCCCTGCGCCGGCAGCGGACCATGGGGCAGACCCCCATCCCCCGCCGGGACGGAAAGGCGGTCTTTGTGGACGCGGCCACCGGGCGGGAACTGACCGAAAAGCCCGAGGAGATGACCCACCTGCGGGGCAACCTGCTGGTGCCCAAAACCCACCCGCAGATTCGCTTTCGCGGGGGGGTGGACGCCCTGGAGGCCCATGTTATCCGATGCCAGCTGCTGGCCCACCGCCAGGGGCTGGATACCCTGTGCGCCGCCCTGGGGGAGGTTTTGGACTGCCTGCGGCAGCTGCTGCGGGCGGAGGTGCAGGACATCCCTTTGGAGCCCGCCCCCCTGTTCGGCTATGACGAGGCCCAGCTGCGCCATCTGTCCCACCACATCCAGGAGGACACCGGCCAGGGGCACCCCGTGCCGGACTACCGCATGGGCGAAATGGCCGTGGCCCTTAACGAGCTGCGCACCCACATCCGGGAGGTGGAGCTGCTGGGGGCCCTGGCCTTTGACGGCCCCGACGGCTGCCGCCGGGTGGACATTATCCGGTGCCTTAACCGTTTGAGCAGCGGGGTGTACCTCCTCTTTTGCAGGCTGACGGCAGGCCGGTATGGCCCCTATGGAGAAATAAAACCATGAATGAACAGGAAATCCGTGAAATTGTCCAGCAGGTGCTCACCCGCAGCGGGCCGGTCCCTATGGACAGCACCATCCCGGTGGAGGCCTCGGCCCGCCATGTGCACCTGACCGCCCAGGCGGTGGAGGCGCTGTTTGGCCCCGGGGCCACCCTGGAGCCGGTGCGGGAGCTCTCCCAGCCGGGGGAGTTCCTCAGCGACAAGCGGGTGCGCATCCTCACCCCCAAGGGGGAGCTTTCGGGGGTGGCGGTGCTGGGGCCGGTGCGTTCCGCCATTCAGGCGGAGCTTTCCCTCACCGACGCCCGGGTCTTGGGGATTCAGGTGCCGGTGAACCTGTCCGGCGACCTGACCGGCGCGGCGGACGTATACCTCATGGGCACCGCCGGCCTGCTGGAGGCAAAGGGCTGTGCCATTGCCGCCCGGGCCCACATCCACATGACCCAAGGGGACGCCCTGCGCCTGGGGGTGCGTCACGGCCAGGTGGTCAAAGTGCGGGTGCACAGCCGCCGCCCGGTGGTGTTTGAACAGGTGCCGGTGCGGGTCAGCGACAAATTCGCCCTTGCCATGCACATCGATTTTGACGAGGCGAACGCCTGCTGTCTGGAGCCCGGCTGCCGGGGTGAGATCATTCTATGAAAGGGGGGCCCATATGTCTGACTTAAGCCGCGAACAGCTTATTGAATTCATCACCGGCGAGGTGCTGCGGGCCCTGGGCCAGCAGCCGGAGCCCGAACCGGAATGCCCGGAGGGGTGCCCCTGGGCCCTGGTCATCGGGG
>CALGIL010000314.1 GCA_937914895.1 uncultured Angelakisella sp. | reverse complement strand
GCCTCCGGCTCGGCCTGGGGGGACCCGCCGTCGGGCAGCGCCTTAGCCGCCGCCCCGCCCCCCAGGGAAAACTTGGGCAGAGTAAAGAGGGGGCCGCCGCCCTTGCCGGTGATCTGATTGTGGTTCCACATGGCAAGGCCGATGGAAAAGATGAGCAGCGCCAAAAGCCCGGCAAGACCGAAGGTGGCCACCATGACCACAAACCACGCCAGGGGGCTGGAGGCGTCGGTGATGCTGGTAATCAGCCCCACGGACCCGTACAGGTCGGGATTGGCAGTCATGGCCGCCTGGGTAAAAAGGCCCGCCAGGGCGCTGCCGCAGTACAGCATGGATACCATGGAGACATATCCCGCAACCAGGCTGCGGAGGATGTCGCCCCGGCACACCGCCACCACCAGGGCCATGACGAAAGGCAGCATATACAGGCTGGCGGCGGGCATGTACTGGGCAAAGGAGGCCGACCGCGCCGTCCACATCAGCGGCGGGATGAGCGCCATGGTGGTCAGCAGCACGGTGGGGGAGGCGGTGGCGATGGTGGAGCTGAAGCCCAGGTAGAGACTGCCGCCGATTTTCAGCTTTTCTTTGGCAAAGTGCCGCAGACCCTCACCGATGGGGGCAAAGGCCTCGGCAAACAGCTTTAAAATCCGGGGCAGCAGAAAAACCGCCGCCGCCAAAGAGACAGCGTCCTGGAGGACGCCGTAGACATCCCGGCCCGCCAGGGCGGACAGGCCGCCGCCGATGACGGCGCCCAGCACCAGGGGGTCGGCGCCAAAGCCCAGCTTCCGCTGCAGGGTCTCCAGGGTGACGGGGTGCTTCTTCCAGCCGGGGATCAGGTCAAACAGCTTATTCAGGACCAGGGCAATGGGCACAAAGGCAAGGGAAAAGCCCTGGGTGACCGAGACACCGGGGGTCCCCAGATGCTTTTGCAGGGGCCGGGCGGCCATATCCGACAGGCACTGGAGCAGGATGACGGCAGAGATCACCGCCAGCAGCCCCAGGACGAAGCTGCCGGTAAGGACCTCGGCCATGGCCCCGATGAAGGCCGCGTGCCAAAAGTTCCACAGGTCAAAGTTGAAGGTGCGGGTGGCCCGCAGGGCCAGCATCACCAGATTGATAAAAAGGTAGATGGGGATGATGTAAATCCCCAGACGCGACGCAAAGGCAATGACGGTGGAGGGCTCCCAGCCGGCGTCCACGGCGGGCATCCCCAGCTCCGAGGTCCCGCCGATCTCTACCGCCAGCTGTGCCAGAGTGGTGCGCAGGGTGCCGCCCAGCAGCAGCATGGCCGCCAGGCAGACGCCGGCGGTAAGGCCGCTGCGCAACGCCTGGGCGGGCCGCAGGCGCAGGATAAGCCCCACCAGCACAATGAACACCGGAATGCCCACCGAAGCGCCAAAGCTGGTAATGATATTTTGAAATTCGGCAATGAATGATTCCAAACGAAGCCCTTCCTTCCAGCCGCGGAGGCCTGTACAATGAATTTTGTCCGTAAGAACGCCGCCCCGGCTCCCCGCCAAAGCAGCACATCTTCTTGAGATTCTATCGTCCGTTTTTGGCCCGGCTTTTTCCCAAAAAACCGGTGGGGTCCGGGGCGAAGCCCCGGGCACTTTGCAGTTAGTATACCATAAATTTAAAAATTTTGCTCCCTGGGGCGCCGTTGCGGGCCCCCAGGGCAAGACGTACGTCCCGCCCACAGCCTGTCCCAAGTTTTTTGTCCGGCTTTTTTGAAAAAAAGCCGGTGGGAGATCGGAAGAGCGTCGTGTAGG
>CALGIL010000313.1 GCA_937914895.1 uncultured Angelakisella sp. | reverse complement strand
ATTCCTCCGCCTACATGGATGTGGAGGTGCTCCGGGACGGCTTTCGGTACAATCTCCACTTCGAAAAGGGAGAAAACATCGGCGGCCTGCAAAAGGAGCCTTACAAGGGACGCCAGACCGGCACCCGCATCCGGTGGCTGCCGGACCTTGCGGTGTTTACCGACATCGACATCCCCCTGGCCTACTACACCGACGTCCTCAAGCGCCAGGCGGTGGTCAACCCCGGGGTGCGGTTCATCCTGCGGGACCAGGACGGCAGGGGCTTTGCAGAGCAGGAGTTTTACTACGAACACGGCATCGGCGACTATGTGGCGGAGCTGGCGGGGGAGGATACCCTGACCCCGGTGCAGGTGTGGTCCGCCGAGCGGGTGGGCCGGGACAGGGCGGACAAGCCCGATTACAAGGTCAGGCTTCATGTGGCCCTCTGCTTTTCCAACAAGCTCAGTTTGACCGAATATTACCACAACTCCAGCCACCTGGAGCACGGCGGCAGCCCGGAGCGGGCGGTAAAGGTGGCCACCGTGGCCCAGATAGACGCCTGGCTGCGGCAAAACGGCAAGTACCTTAAAAACGAAAGCAAAATCAGCTTCCAGGATGTGGAGGACTGTTTGGTGCTGGTGTCCTCCAGCTTTTCCACCCAGACCTCCTACGAAAACCAGACCAAAAAATCCATCACCAACAAATTCGTCTACGAGTGCATGACGGACTTCCTGAAGCACCAGCTGGAGGTCTACTTTGTGGAAAATCCCGACGACGCGGCCCGCATTGCCGAGCAGGTCCTCATCAACAAGCGCAGCCGGGAAAACGCCGAAAAAACCCGCCTAAACCTGAAAAAGAAGCTGGCGGGCACCCTGGACATGACCAACCGCATCCAGGAGTTTGTGGACTGCCGCAGCAAGGACCCCGGCAAGCGGGAAATTTACATTGTGGAGGGCAAGTCCGCCCTGGGCTCCTGCAAGCTGGGCCGGGATTCCGAATTTCAGGCCATTATGCCGGTGCGGGGCAAAATCCTCAACTGCCTTAAGGCGGACTACAACAAAATTTTCAAAAACGACATCATCACCAACGTCATCAAGGTGCTGGGCTGCGGGGTGGAGGTAAACACCAAGGCCAACAAGGAGCTGAACACCTTTGACCTGGACGGCCTGCGGTGGAGCAAGATTGTCATCTGCACCGATGCCGACGTGGACGGCTTTCAGATCCGCACCCTCATCCTCACCATGCTCTACCGTCTGACCCCCACCCTTATCCAGCGGGGGTACGTCTACATCGCCGAATCCCCCCTGTACGAAATCACCGCCCCGGACCAGACCTACTTTGCCTATTCCGACGCCGAAAAAGTCAAGATCTGCCGCACCCTGGAGGGCCAAAAGTACACCCTCCAGCGCAGCAAGGGGCTGGGCGAAAACGACCCGGACATGATGTGGCTGACCACCATGAACCCCCAGACCCGGCGCCTGATTCAGGTGACCCCCGCCGGCGCCAAAGAAACCGAAACCATGTTCGACCTGCTGCTGGGGGACAACCTGGCCGGGCGCAAGGAGTACATTGAAGAATTCGGCAGCGCCTACCTGGACCTTGCCGACATTTCTTAGAGGGACAGGATTTTTTGCAGGCTTGCCCCGGGAGAAGCGCCGGGCACCGTGTGCGTAAACTTTCAAGAGGGACAGGATTTTTTGCAGGCTTGCCCCGGGAGAAGCGCCAGACCCCGCGCGCGCAGACTTTCAAGAGGAGATCGGAAGAGCACACGTCTGAACTCCAGTCAC